>NZ_VLTE01000268.1:0-503 GCF_007558965.1 Bacillus sp. HY001
TTTGAGGAGAAGTACTACAGCTATAAAGATACATATTTAGAAGATATTCTGCAGCACATGACATACGAAGAACGTATTGCTGACGTAGAAGGCTTTGTAGAAAAAGCAAAACCATCTTTTTCACGTCGCGCAATGTCTACACTTGCAGAGAAAACTGGAAGAAAACATAAATTATATGGGATTACGAATGCTGACCTTGAAGTATTCTTATACCTACATAAAAAATGCTATACAAACGGCGTCATTCCAAATGTAACAATACATATGATGTGGGAAGATTACAAGCAATATAAAGAAGAATTTGCTTATATCCAGCACTCTCAATTCTATATTGCATTAAAGAAATTAAACTTACATAACATTATCTCCATTGAAAACGGAGTAGATGGCCGATATACAATCAAACTGACTCATTTTATGAATGAGGAAACAGAAAAAGCAAATCCATACGTATATATTAGTCCTGTTGTATTTACCAAGGCTTTCTTTAAGCTATCTGTAGC
>NZ_VLTE01000269.1:0-793 GCF_007558965.1 Bacillus sp. HY001
TGCTTCATGAACGCTAATACCGAAATTTTTACTGTATTTTAATTTTCCAATCACACTTGTATAAGCGGGGTTTACTGTTTTAACAGAAAATCCGTTACAAAGAGACATACGAATTAAACTGTTCAACATCTTTTTATACGTAAATTGATGGAAATTACGATTACTGTATTTATCAGTATCATGAGATTGTTGAAACTTTAAATCTTCTAAAACAATTCCACCTACATTGTTTTCCAACAACCATGTTTTAATTTGTTGTACGATTTGTCCAATTATCGTGGCGCGTTTGTTTGTTGAAAACGCATTCAGATTGTGTAGATAAAAAATTTTTGACCCTTTAAAATTACCTTGTTTTGTACATAAACTAACTGCAATGCGGTCCGGATTTACATCAATTCCTGCAATTACATCTGATTGTGGTGTTTCCTTGAAATCTAGTACACGACCTATTTCTGTTTCATCAAACGCAATATTTACATAAAATTCATTTTGTTTACGAATGATTTCTACACTATATTTTTGATGCTCTATAATCGGTTTTCCTTTTGGCTTTACACCGATTTGCTTTCCCATAAAGACATTTGTGATTTGATGATAAAAATGATATGGAATGATAATCGGAACTTTGATTCGTGGGCTTTTTGTTTTTCCATTTGTTCGTCCTAATGGATTTGCAATTTCTAACCATCCTTGCCCACAGTCATCAACTGTAATGCGCATGTTCAAATTCCCTTTTTTGCTTTTATCTCCACGAGAATATAATTGTCGTGTCCGCAAATCTTTCCATTCTTGA
>NZ_VLTE01000270.1:0-288 GCF_007558965.1 Bacillus sp. HY001
TTTGAAATGAAAATGCTTTCGATAGTTTTTTGTTTTTTAACAGGTTTGAGATAGGTAAGTCTTCCACAACAATCCTCATTGGTTTGGTTTTCACCAATTTCGCTGTTGCTTGATGGATATGGTTATTTCGGATATTCGTAATTTTCCTAGATAACCGCAGGTGCTCAACTTTCGCTTTTTCATATCCGGCAGATTGAATCTTTACACCTTTTTTAAATCTCCTAGACATATCTCTTTGCGCTGACTTTTTCCTTTTCAAAAGTTTTTTAACCTTAGCATCTTTGTTTA
>NZ_VLTE01000271.1:0-540 GCF_007558965.1 Bacillus sp. HY001
ATGTAGCAAAAGTTTACGAATCTATTAGTATTACGGTACAAGAAAACTTAGAAAAAAATAGAGAAGAGCATTCGAAAAATGATGAGAAGCAACCAGAATATAAACCTATGAGTTATAAAGAACGCCAAGAGCACTTAAAATCTCATCAAAAAAATAAGAATAATACTACGCAGTCGCTGCTTAATAAAAATGAGAAACCAAAGCCCAAAACATCGAACGTAATGAGTAAGGAATTGAATAATTTCTTTGATTAATAGTTTGTAAATCTTAAATTAAATCTAGTATTGGTATAGCCAGCATTTCGGAAAAAACCACGCTAAGCCAAAAATAAAATAAGCTGCCCATATAGGCCATAGCCATCAAGTTAAGAAAATGAATAAAATTTAACTAAATGGGTCATCCTTCCATGCATACCGCATGGAAGGATGACCCATTTTATGTCTAAAATTAATGATGTTACACAAGAAGAGTTACGTTTACTAGGTGAAGAATTTAAAAGTAAATTTTCGATTCACCACTTACAACTACTAGCAGTTAAAA
>NZ_VLTE01000272.1:0-836 GCF_007558965.1 Bacillus sp. HY001
GCTTTAGATAGATGTTTGTTCTTCATCATACCTTTCACATTCAAATCTTCTACTGTAATAAACGTTGGCTTGGTTTTCACCACATCATTTACAATAGATTTTACATACGCTAATCGAATATTTGCTAGCCTAGCATGTAGTTGTTGCACCCTAAGAATATTTTTGTTTATATTCGCTCTTTTATTAGTAACAGGTTGTTCACCTCTCTTCCTTATATTTTCAAATTTTCGTGATAAAGAGCGTTGTTCACGTTTTAACCGTTTTTCTATCTTTTTTACTTGTACTGTTTTATTTATATTTTTATGAGTTTTTCCATCGCTACGTACAGCGAAGTCTTTAATTCCCAAATCAATTCCTAGACCTACTGCATCAAGGGTTGGATTTGGTTTTACCTCTTTCACTTCACAGAGTATAGACACGTAGTATCTTCCTGCTCTTTGATATACTGTGCCACTTTTTACATTTGCATTTTTAGGGATATACCCATATTCTTTTAACCTTGTCCAACCAATTGTGGGGATTTTTACTCTATGTCTTTCTACTGTCCAATCTGTTTTATTGTTTTTAGGGAAATAACACTTCACATCTTGCTTCTTCTTTTTTTTATATCGTGGAAACTTAGATAAACCTTTAAAAAATCGCTTAAAAGCTTTATCTCCATTCATAATCGCTTGTTTTACCGCTTTGCTCGACACTTCTTTAATCCACTGGTCACACTCTTTTGTATGAATATTGTTCAGCCATTTGGAAAAGTCATAGCCACTAAGAAATTTCCCCTCCGACTCATATGCCTCTTTATTTTTAGAGATATACAGGTTATATACATATCGACACAC
>NZ_VLTE01000273.1:0-1580 GCF_007558965.1 Bacillus sp. HY001
AAAGTTGTGTCACTTAAATAAGCTATATCAATATCACTATCTTCTCGTTCCCTGTTCTCAGCCGTTGATCCAAACACAATTATCCAATAGGGATTCACTGTCTCTTGTAATTTTTCTATAATAGCTGTTATCATACCTTGAAAAATCATCTCATTAATCCCCCTTAGTATACTTGAATTTTATTATATCATAACCAATCATACGTCCTTTAAACTACCACAAATACTTAAATAAAATTAAGCCTTTTTAGTACTTAACTCCTCACAAAATTAGAAGTTTATTTCTGACCTAAAATTATTATAGTTCAGGGGTAGGTATGTTGTAGTTTTGTATCTATTCAATACGCAAGGAATTTTCCGCACATCCCTTCAAGATATCATGGACACTGCTTCTCTGCCTAAAGGCGTTATTTATCGCCGATTTAAAAGTAAAGAAGAAATTGCATTGGCTGCACTTGATAAAGGTGGAGAAATCATATGGAAACATTTTTATGCGGCTATAGAATATAAAGAAAATGTTATAGATAAAATCATCGCTATCTTCCTTGTATACCAAGATACGGTCAACAATCCCCCAATAGCTAATAGCTGGTGGGTATCCTTTACTTAATGTTGCAATTGAAAGTACAGATGTTTTCCCTGAATTACATGCTGCAGCTGCAAAAGGATATGATAATACAGTAGTACTAATGGAATCTCTTATTAAAGAAGGAGTCGACAAATAAGAAATTAAAGATGATATAGATGTTATGTCACTTGCTTCTTTCATAGAAGGGGCTATTATGGCTAGTCAAGTAACAAAAATAATATACACCACCATTATTTTATAGAACAAGTAAGACATCTTCTTAATTCATATGCCAATTAACTCTTCCTAAACATTTTAAAACAAAAAGGCTCTTATGCTACTACGCATAAGAGCCTTTCTCACTATTATTATAAACAACTAGTTATATAAGAATCCTTTATACTAAGAAGTTCTTTCTACCATTATTCTGGGAAAATAAAGGTAGAGTCCCCTTCACTATTAGCGGAATCTTCTTTTGGGAATGTAATAGTAGAACCTTCATTTCCCTTATTCCCTTTATTTATTTCTGGTTCATCAGGAAATACAATGGAGGAATCATTACTTAAGTTTGGTGAAAAACCAAGTTTAGATAAAATAGCTTTTAAGTCAGGTAAAACACCAATTTTATCAGAGACTGGATCGTTAGATTTGGTTCCTGTACTAGGGTCACTTAAAATATCCCTAAGTTGGCTTGGTGTATATACTTTTTCCTTATTATGTTTTGCAATTCCTTGAATTGATGCAGCAGCACCAGCAATAATAGGTGATGCGCTAGATGTTCCACTAAAGCTAGAAGTATATAGATTTGTTGTAAATTCACTTGGTTTAGCATCTGTTGTATCTACTGCATTCCCCCATCCATACACATCCACTCTACTACCATAATTAGAGAAATATGAACGCTTATGAGGAACTCTTGCAGAAGCTGCTCCAACCATAATTGCCCCTGAATCTTTAAAATCAGGACTATTACGATTTAAAACTTGTTTACCATTACGGTCTCTGAATTGATC
>NZ_VLTE01000274.1:0-311 GCF_007558965.1 Bacillus sp. HY001
TATGGCCAAGGCTAATGATGAAAATAGGTGACTACGATTGTATTGTATGTACGAGTTTAAATAAAACCCTTACTAGGTAGGTAATAAAAAAATAAATTAGATTCTATATTTAACACTTAGAAAACCATCGTCATAACATAAATTGTAGTAATTCAAATGAAAGAGGGTTGGATATTTATGGATTATCCTGGTATTAATGGCTTAATTAGAAGGTATCGTCCTCAAGCAGGTACCACGGCTATATCATATAGTGCAGCGCAAGGTACTCTTCACGCTGTTCATCATGCAATGCAAATGCAACAACAAATGCA
>NZ_VLTE01000275.1:0-305 GCF_007558965.1 Bacillus sp. HY001
TAGATTTATTTTTGCCACCGATAAAACAACATCCGATAAAGGAAGATCCCGCTATTATACAGATTTTAGTAGGAGTATTTGCGGCACCTGTATATGAAACAGTAATTTTTCAGGTGTTTTTATTTTGGGTATTAAGATGTATTCCTTTTATTAAAGATCGTGTTTATCTTATTATTTTAATAGCATCAATTATATTCGGATTAAGTCATTCAGATGGTATTACTTATATAGTCGTTACAGCAATAATTGGAGTATTATATAACTATGCTTATTGGGTATATCAAAAAAAGAATGAAAAAGTTGAA
>NZ_VLTE01000276.1:0-672 GCF_007558965.1 Bacillus sp. HY001
GCGAGGAAAAATTCTTTCGAAAAGTACAAAAATGGTTCTCACACTTCTTATAAATCCAAAAAAGATGTAATCCAAGGATTTTATGCCAATTATGAAAGACTGATTATAGGAAAGAAAGTAGTTCATATTCAGTCTATTGGTGAAGTAAAAACAAGCCAACAACTACCAAGAAACAAAAAGCCATCCAATCCAAGAGTTACATTTGACGGTCGTCACTGGTGGATTAGTGTAGGATTCCAAGAAGACTTTGAATCACAAGAACTAACGAATGAGTCGATTGGTGTGGATGTTGGTTTAAAAGAGCTTTTTGTAGCTTCTAATGGTATGAAAGAACGAAATATAAACAAAGATGCCAAGGTTAAAAAACTTTTGAGAAGGAAAAAGTCAGCGCAAAGAGATATGTCTAGGAGATTTAAAAAAGGTGTAAAAATTCAATCTGCCGGATATGAAAAAGCTAAAACTGAGCACCTGCGGTTATCTAGGAAAATTACAAATATCCGAAATAACCATATCCATCAAGCAACAGCTAACTTGGTGAAAACCAAACCAATGAGGATTGTTGTGGAAGACTTATCTATCTCAAACCTGTTAAAAAACAAAAAACTATCGAAAGCATTTTCATTTCAAAAATTAAACTTCTTCTTTCAATGTTTATCATACAAGTGCGAGAAG
>NZ_VLTE01000029.1:0-28225 GCF_007558965.1 Bacillus sp. HY001
AACGCTTTGGAACTATGTGACATACGTTGCAGTAAGCGGAATTCTTTAGCCGTGAGACAAGCTCGTCCGATATTTTGTTTCTGCGTGAATCGTTGCATGTTTTCTCTTTTCTTTTGTTTACGTAACACTTTCACCGCTTTCTTTCTAACCATCGTTTTCACCACCTTTCTTAGAAAATTCATCACTTTTGACAAATCAATATTTAGAACGCAATGCAAAATTAGTCTTCCTCGCAATTCCTATTGGCTCAAGTAACAAAATGATTATGATTATCCAATTTCGTTGTCTTACGATCTATTCCCTGCTTATTTCCGACATATCGTAAGACAAAAAGAAACAAACATTCCCCCTGGGAAAATTGTTATAAGCGAAACAAAAGAGTTCAGCCTTATTGACTGACGGCAATTCATCTCCACCTGAATTGTTGGGTTTCACCCGTAACACAAATCAGATGGAGTCTTCTTGCCGAAAAAGATAAAAAAAGAATAGGACACAAACGCCCTACTCTACCTATTATACCATTTGCTGCTTTAACAAACTCATTACCCTCTATACTTTACACCTAATCCCTTAATGAAGTTCCTTGCATATCTATCGCCACACTCTTTGTAATTTTTATGGCCTTTCTTTCTTAATAGAGCGCCTAGTTCTCCCTTAGTTACCGTAACGCCTACGCTATCTAATATATCAAGTACATCCTCACTCGTTAAAGATAGTGCGATTTTCATTTTCTTTAGCAGAAGGTTATTCGCACTCTCTTTGCTTTGTACAGGTGCCGGTTGTCCTGGTTTCGGATCTTGCTTCCCTCTTTTTAAAGTAATAAATCCATTGAAAAATGCCTCTAACATCATCATATCGCATGTTTTTACGTACTCATCTTCAGCCACATCATCATTTTCAGCTTCATGCTGAGGCGCTCTCTTTATTTTTGTAAGCATATCAACTACGTCTTCTTTCGTTACTTCCATACCACCAAGTTTAAAGATTTCTACCATATCTATATCTCTTATATCTAAAGCGTACCTTACTCTTTTTAATATATCATTGTTGCTCATTGCCATTGTTTTGCCTCCTGAAATGTTGATTATAGTAATGCTTTTAGCATGTATAAATGAATGTCGTTAAGTTACTACTTTAACATTTTAGGGGGAGGTTTTGTAGTCTTAGGTGGATTAATGCGTGTAGGGATGATTTTAAAACCGCAACATATGCTGTTTAGGTATTTTCATTTCATATTTTCTTCCAATTAAATGATACTGATACTAGAGTTAATATGGGAAAAGATCAATATTGAATTATTTAATTGATTCTAAAGATGCTGAACGAAACCTCTGTTGGGAATTCACTATTAATTAACACAATTGAAAATGGACAAACCTGATATAAATTTGTCCATTTTTTTATGCAACTCAAATATGAATATTTGTGGTACAGTTCAACAAAACTAATCTAAATAAGTTTATTTTTTATTATTTTCATAATTAAATTTAACAAAAAAGGTCGTGCCTTCCGATCCTGTTTGAATTTCTATTTTTGCATTATGACGGGCAGCAATGGCATAACATATACCTAATCCCAATCCTGTTCCATTATCTTTGGTCGTGTAAAATGGAGTACCCAGTTTCTCTAATACTTCAGGCCTGATACCATTTCCTTGATCACGCACTGCAAGCACCACACAATCTCGATCTTCTTTGTAGGTGCTAATGGTTAGAACTTTCTCTGTATCCATCGCTTCTAAGCCATTACGGTATAAGTTTATTAATAATTGCCGTATCTCATTACGATTTAAAAGCAATTCCGGAATGTCATTTGTATCGACTTGAATATATTTATTTTGATTATGCGTATCAATCTTTATTAAAGGAATAATATCGCGGATAATTGAATTTAAATCTAACATCTGCAAATCCGATTTCCTTGTATTACCCATTGCGAGAAATTCAGTGATAATAGAATTGGCACGGTCAAGTTCTTCAATCATTAAATTAAAGTGCTTATTATGTTTCTCATAGGCGGTCTCTTCTTTTAATAACTGCAAAAATCCTCGTACTGTTGTCATTGGATTTCTAATCTCATGACTAATACCAGCTGCCATTTGCCCTATTAAATCTATGTTGGATAACCTTTTCAATTCCTGCTCATATTGCTTTTTTTCCGTTATGTTTTTAAAAATACAACAAATACCATCATCATACGGATATGCAATAACTTCGTGCCAATATTCATCAGGAGTAGAAAAAAATTCAAAATATACTGTAGTTCGCTCTGACATTACACGATGAAGTTCCTTATACATGACTTCGTCAACGCTACTCGGGAAAATCTCCCATATATTCTTGCCTAATACATCTTTTGCTGTTTTTCTTTGCGGAAAATATTGATGCTTATTTACGTACGTAAATTCCCATGTATTATTTAAAGTAAAGAATCCATCCGTAATACTTTCAATCACACTCGTAACTTTTTCATTAGCAACAGCTAGTTCTCTCGTTCGCTCTTCCACCATGCTTTCAAGCCGATCCATATATAACAAGTTTGAAAACGTAGGCGCTGTTGCATCAACGATAGATTTTGCCAGTTGTATTTTGGAGTTATCATAATTGTGAGCTTTTCCCTCTTTGCCAACAACAATTACCCCTAATATTTCTCCCATTGAAACCAATGGAATCATCAGTAGACCCTTACTATCTATATTTTTTGTTTGGATAACCTCTTGGATCTTGGCTTCATAGCTTTTCTCCATCCAATCCGCTTCTGTCCAACCACAGTCCTTGCTTAACTTCGTTGTTTTAATCATTGTTTTGTCTAGGGGGTCTAAAAGGTGGGCTACCATGTTTTTACTCTCTAAAATCTGTCCTAAGTAAAAAAAACATTTATCAAAACTCTCCTGTATCGAGGAACACATTGATAAATCACGGGTAACATTTAGTAACAGCTGCTTCTCTGCAATAAGGTTTTCCTTTTGTGCTAAATTATTCGCATTTTGAATTGCGACCGCCGCCATATTTACATAAGCTTCAACACTTTGGATTTCTGAATCTGTTAAGTTCATTGGAACTCCATAATCAAATAAAAAAACCAAACCAAATAACTCTTGCTCAAATGAGATGGGCAGAGCTAATAAGGACTTAATTTTGAACGCAGCAACTGGTCTCGAATCCGGTCGATTATCCTCTGATGTATCAGGGATATAAATCGTTTTTTTTGTTTCAATAACTTCTTTTGCCAGTAAGTCTATTTCAGGATCAATTACCTGAGTGTCGAGCGTTACGCCATTTATGGTCTCTGGTTTTCCTGCAAATCCTCTAAAGGTTCCATCTTCCTGGGGTAAATAAATTCCAACAGAGTTACACTTAACAATCTCCTCTGATATCGCCATTGTTACACGCTGTAATACTTCACGTAGTTCTAATTTTGTATTTATTATTTTTGTTATATTCGCGAGCCTAGAATATCTCGCCTGATCACTTAACATTCACATCGCCTCCAATTATAGGCATAATAAATAAACATGATACTATCATTGAAAATCCAGATCAACCTACCACTTTCGATTTTCTCCTGCATTCTTTTCTTGCTCGTGTTTTTACATAGAATAGAATATACGATTCACCTTAATTAAAATGAAACAGTGTAACTTTCAAAAGTTACACCGTTTCACTACCTTCTACCACATTCACACTCGCCTCAAACTTATCAAGTAATGCCCGTACTTCATCAGTTGATTTTGTGCTCATTAATTGATTTCTTAGTTCAGCAGCTCCAGGGAAGCCTTTTACATAAATTTTGAAGAAGCGATGTAGTCCTGTGATGGAGCGTGGTAATACTTCTGCATATTGATCTTGAAGATCAAGTTGTAGTCTTAAAAGATCTAGATGTTCTTTACTGCTATGCTCTCTTGGCTCTTTTTCGAAAGCAAATGGATTTTTAAAGATACCTCGTCCGATCATAACACCATCAATGCCGTATTTTTCAGCAAGTTCCAGTCCCATTTTACGGTCAAGAATGTCGCCGTTAATTGTTATTAGCGTATTTGGTGCAATACGGTCACGTAATTTTTTAATTTCCGGAATTAGTTCCCAATGCGCATCCACTTGGCTCATTTCTTCTCTTGTACGTAAGTGAATAGAAAGGTTTGCGATATCTTGTTTGAAAATATGCGTTAACCAATCTTCCCATTCGCTTAACTCTTTAAAGCCAAGTCGTGTTTTTACGCTGACAGGTAATCCGCCCGCTTTTGCTGCTTGAATAAGTTCTGCCGCAACGTCTGGACGTAGAATAAGGCCACTACCTTTTCCTCTTGATGCTACGTTTGGTACAGGGCAACCCATGTTAATATCGATGCCTTTAAATCCTAACTCTGCCATACCAATACTCATTTGACGGAAATATTCAGGATTATCTCCCCAAATATGTGCCACGATTGGTTGTTCATCTTCTGTAAAAATTAAACGGCCACGTACACTTTTCATACCTTCTGGATGACAATAACTATCCGAGTTTGTGAACTCTGTGAAGAATACGTCTGGGCGACCAGCTTCACTTACTACGTGACGGAAAACAACGTCTGTCACATCTTCCATTGGTGCAAGTACGAAAAATGGTCGTGGTAAATCACGCCAAAAATTATCTATCATTTCAAATTCAAATCCTCTCAATATGAATGCAATTTCAAACTCTCAATAAACCAAAAAGCAGATGGTATAGATTTTCCTATATCAACTGCTTTCCTATTATACCAACTTCAGCCAAGCTACACACTCTACATGAGTCGTATGCGGGAACATATCAACAGGTTGTACTTCCTGCGTTTTATATCCGCCTTCTTCTAGTACTTTTAAGTCACGTGCTAATGTTGCTGGGTTACATGATACGTATACGACGCGTTTCGGTTTCATGTCGATGATTGTGTTTAGTAGTGCCTCATCACAACCTTTACGCGGTGGATCTACGACCATTGTGTCAGCGATTACGCCTTCTTTGTACCATTTTGGAATGACTACTTCTGCTTCTCCTACGCCAAATTCAGCGTTTGTCATGTTGTTTAGTGCTGCGTTTCGGTTTGCGTCTTCGATTGCTTCCGGAACGATTTCAACGCCGTACACTTTTTTCGCTTTTTGCGCTAAGAATAAGGAGATTGATCCAATTCCGCAATAGGCATCAATTACTGTTTCGTTGCCATCTAGTTTTGCGTATTCTAACGTTTTATCGTATAGCACTTTCGTTTGTTCTGGATTTACTTGATAGAATGAACGTGCTGAAATTGCAAATTTAATGTCACCGATAAAGTCATAAATATATTCTGATCCGTACAGTACTGTCGTTGTGTCTCCGAAGATTACGTTTGTACGTTTCGTGTTTACGTTTTGAACAATCGATTTTACTTCTGGGAATTTTGCAGCAATTTCTTCAATGATTGCTTTCTTGTTTGGTAATTCTGCTGTACGAGTAATAAAGACAAGCATAATTTCCCCTGTTACTTGTCCGTAACGAGCCATTACATGACGAAGTGTTCCTTTATTACGTTCTTCGTTATATGCCGAAATACCGTGTTTTTCACAAATACGTTTTACTTCCTGGATTAATGTATCGTTTTCTTCAGCCTGAATTAAACATGATTCCATATTAATGATGTCATGTGTTCCTTGGCGATAGAAACCAGCGACAAGTCCACCTTCACGTTCGCCAATTGGTACTTGTGCTTTGTTACGGTATACCCATGGGTTCTTCATGCCAAGTACAGGGTGCACAGGAACATCGCTTAATCCGCCAATACGCTGCATAACGTCACGTACTTGTTTTTCTTTCGCTTGTAATTGTCCTTCATATGTTAAGTGCTGAAGCTGACAACCGCCGCACTGATTGTACACTGGGCATTCTGCATCTTTACGATATGGGCTTTCTGTATGAAGTTTCATTAAACGACCGAATGCGAAGTTTTTCTTCACTTTAATAATTTTAATTTGTGCTTCTTCACCTGGTAATCCGTTTTTAACGAAAATAGGATAGCCCTTTACTTTCGCAACACCGGCACCATCATGTGTTAAATCTTCAAATACTACATCTATAAACTCGTTTTTCTCAACTGGTGGCGTCATTTTTGTACTCATTTTCCGACCTCTCTTTTTCATAACACTGCGTTACATTTTATCATACTTATATGGTCTATTTCTATCGGAAGAAAAAAAGCTATTGACGATAGTTCTCTGTTAATGTTACGCTACTACTAATTTAATACGGACGATGTTACCTCATATATATTCGATAATATGGATCGAGAGTTTCTACCCGGCAACCTTAAATTGCTGGACTATGGGGAAAACTAATGAATATTAGCCTATGTGCAAAAAAAGACTCATATTGATTAGCTTTCTCTCATAGATGAAAGTGAATCCATATGGGTCTTTTTTTATTTTTATTTTTCTAAAAGGTCAGACATCTTACGTATGACATAAAACCTCTTTGTTTTATTTTTAGTAATATAACGAGCGTTTTATGTACAAACTTTATACGAACTTCTGAAAGGGGCAACTACATGCAATATGTAATGAGCATTATCGGTATTCTTGTCGTTTTAGGTTTATGCTTTGCTTTGTCAAACAATAGAAGTAAAATCAACTTCCGTGCAATTGCTATTATGATTGGTTTTCAAATTTTAATCGGTTGGTTTATGTTTGGCACAAAGATTGGTCAACAAATCATTATTTTCATTGGTAAAGTTTTCAACAAACTAATTAAACTTGGTACGACAGGTGTCGATTTTCTCTTTAATGGAATTCAAAGAGATTTTGTCTTTTTCTTAAACGTACTATTAATTATCGTATTTTTCTCAGCACTACTTTCTATCTTTAGTTATTTAGGTGTTTTACCATTCATCGTTCGCGTTGTCGGCGGTGCCATTTCAAAAATTACTGGTTTACCACGCGTCGAGTCATTCCACGCAGTAAACTCTGTATTCTTCGGTTCAAGTGAAGCGTTAATCGTTATTAAAAACGATTTACAGCATTTCAATAAAAACCGTATGTTTATCATTTGTTGTTCTGCGATGAGTTCCGTTTCTGCTTCTGTTACAGCATCATACGTAATGATGCTAGATGCGAAATATGTACTAGCAGCTCTTCCGCTAAACTTATTCTCAAGCTTGATCGTTTGTTCGCTATTAACACCAGTTGATACGAAGAAAGAAGATGAAGTGATTCAAAAATTTGATAGAACTTTATTCGGAGACAGCTTTATCGGCGCAATGATTAACGGTGCGCTTGATGGTTTAAAAGTAGCTGGTATCGTTGCCGCATTAATGATTGCCTTCATCGGTGTGATGGAAGTTGTAAACTACGTAATTAGTGCCGCTTCAGGTGCAATGGGATATGCTGTTACTTTACAACAAATCTTCGGTTATATACTTTCTCCATTCGCGTTCTTAATGGGTATTCCAACTCAAGATATTATCCCAGCTGGTGGTATTATGGGTACGAAGATTGTATTAAACGAGTTTGTAGCAATTCTTGATTTAAAAGATGTTGCAGCAACATTATCTCCACGTACAGTTGGAATCGTTACAGTATTCTTAATTAGCTTCGCAAGTATTAGCCAAATTGGTGCGATTGTAGGTACAATCCGTGCCCTTTCTGAAAAACAAGGAAGCATCGTTTCTAAATTTGGTTGGAAAATGCTATTTGCATCAACACTTGCTTCTATTTTATCTGCAACAATCGCTGGATTGTTTATTTAATAAAAAATCACCTTACTCGTTGAAGTAAGGTGATTTTTTTATCTATTGTTACTTTTCTCATTCCATCCATTTTCCTCAAATGATATGATGAACAAGGGTATGTCCCCACCTCTCTAACAGCGGTGGGGATTTTAAATATAAGCATGCAACATAATACACAATAGAAGGTGATTTTATGAAAAAATACGCAGCAATCGCTTTATGTACGTCTGCCATTTTAGCTGGCTGTAACAGTAGCAACGTAAGTCCTGAACCTAAAAAAGAGAAAAAGGTTCAAGAGACTAAGAAACAAGAAGTGACTGTACAAGAACAAGGTAAAATTTCTTATACTCCAATTACACATGAATCTACAAATACTACTATTCATATGACAGATATAAAGGATACTTTAACTGAGGTACAATATAAAATTTGGCGCACAGCTGACGGAAAGGAACACACTAAATCTTTTTCTTCTAAAGAAAAGGATAAACAGTTTACAATGCCTTTTGACATAAAAGAATTTGAAGGAAAACGCGGTGAGTTTCAAATTGAAGCAATAGGAATGAAAGAAGATGGGAAAACCATTCCGCTCACAAAATCTGCTATTACTTTCGAGCAAAAGGTTCCCGTTCTTATGTACCATGCAATCGATGATTATCACGGACAAGGCATTAAAGATTTATTCGTATCCCCCGCTAACTTCGAAGCCCAAATGAAATATTTAAAAGACAATGATTATACATTACTAACTTTTGAACGCTGGGGCGATATAAATAAAGTGAATAAACCTATCTTTGTTACATTTGATGACGGTATGAAAAATAATATGAATGCATTTCATATTTTGCAAAAGCTAAAAAACGATACGTTTAAACCAACAGCAACAGAATATATGATTGTTGATAACGTTGATGTAGAAGGATCACTGTCTACATCTGACATAAAAGAAATGGTTGATTCCGGCATTTTCTCCATGCAATCTCATACTGCAACGCATGCAGACTTACCGAAGATTACAAACTATGAAGAAGAATTAAAGGGATCGAAAGAAAAGCTAGAAAAAATAACAGGTAAGCCCGTTATCGCAGTTGCTTATCCATTCGGTCATGTAGATGATAAAGTCGTTGCAGAAACGAAAAAATATTATCAATTTGCGACGACAACAAAACCCGGAAAGTTCATCACAAAAGGTGAACCCGATGAGTTGTTAAAAATGAAGCGTGTTCGCATACACAATTCGACGACTGTAGAACAATTTGCTTCTTCGATTAAATAACGATGAGAGCTCAATATATTTTGAGCTCTCTTTTTACGCTATATTTATATATATTTTTTGAATTTTCTTGTATTATATATAGTAAGAAATCTTTCAAATTAAAGGAGATTATACATATGTCATTTGAACAAACGTTAGAGAAATATGCTGCTCTTGCAGTCAATGTTGGTGTTAATATTCAACCAGGACAAACATTATCAATTAGTGCACCTCTTGAAGCTGTACAATTTGTACGCCTTGTTACAGAAAAAGCATATAAATCTGGTGCAAAACACGTATATGTGGATTGGAATGATGAGACGTTAACACGCTTAAAGTTCGATCTAGCTCCTGAAGAAGCATTCGCTGAGTTCCCATCTTGGAAAGCACGCGCTCGTGAAGAATTAGCAAAAGAAGGCGCTGCATTTATGTCTATTTATGCAGAAAACCCAGATTTATTAAAAGGTGTAGAAGCAACGCGTATCGCAACAGCTCATAAAGTAGCTGGTGAAGCAATGAAAGTATACCGTGATTACGTACAAGCTGATAAAGTAAGCTGGTGTGTCATTTCTGTTCCTACGAAAGAATGGGCTGCGAAAGTATTCCCTGACGTTGCACCAGAAGAACAGGAAGCAAAACTATGGGATGCTATTTTCAAAGCTACTCGTGCTGATTTAGAAAATCCTGTGGAAGCATGGAAAGAACACGATGAAACGTTACATACAAAAGTTGATTACTTAAACGAAAAGCATTATAAAGCTCTTCACTATACAGGTCCTGGAACAGATTTAACAATCGAACTTCCAGAAAAGCATGTATGGGCTGGTGCTGGTAGCTTAAATGAAAAGAACGTACCATTTATGGCGAACATTCCAACTGAAGAAGTATTTACAATGCCACTTAAAACAGGTGTAAACGGTCAAGTATCTAGCACAAAACCGTTAGCATTTGCAGGTAACATTATCGATAATTTCACGTTAACATTTGAAAACGGACGTATCGTAGACTATAAAGCTGAAACTGGTGAAGAAGCTTTAAAACATTTAGTAGAAACAGATGAAGGTTCTCACTTCTTAGGAGAAGTGGCTTTAGTACCTCATGACTCACCAATTTCAAACACAAATATTTTATTCTACAATACGCTATTTGATGAAAACGCATCTTGCCACCTTGCAATCGGAAGTGCTTATGCTTTCAACTTAGTTGGCGGAAAAACAATGTCTAAAGAAGAACTTGCTGAAAACGGAGCAAATACTAGTATTACACATAACGACTTCATGATCGGATCAGCCGAGCTTGATATCGATGGTATTACAGATGATGGAAGACATGAACCAATCTTCCGTAAAGGTAACTGGGCATTTTAATACAAATAAAAGGCTATCTTCCACATCGGAAGATAGCCTTTTATGATGCCGATGAAACCTTAAGTCCAATTACTCCTAAAACGATAAAGAGAATACAAAATGCTTGGAATAAGCTAATGTGCTCTTTAAAGAAATACACGCTAATGATTGTAATAAGTAATGTTCCTACGCCAGACCAAATGGCATAAGCGATACTTAAATGAATTTTTTTGACAACGATAGCAAATACGCTGAAACAAATTCCATAAAATACGAAAATCAGTACACTTGGAACGAGCTTTGTTAAACCATTCGATAATTTCATCGCAATTGTTCCAGCTACTTCAAAAATAATTGTTACGAGTAATAATAGCCAATATACCATACTAGAATCTCCTTCTCTGTTACCTTATAGAGATTCTAGTATACTACTTATAGTCCTAATGAAATATATTTAATTTCTAAATATTCTTCGATACCGAAATGGCCTCCTTCGCGGCCAATACCACTCTCTTTAAAGCCACCGAACGGTGCTTGTGCAACTGATGGAAGACCATCATTTAATCCGATAATGCCGTACTCTAATGCTTCACTAATTTGGAATGCTTGACTAATATCTTTTGTAAAAATATATGCAGCTAAACCATATGGTGTATTATTTGCACGTTCGATTACTTCTTCAACCGTTTTAAATTTCGCAACTGGTGCCACTGGTCCGAATGTTTCTTCATTCATACAAAGCATCGTATCATTCGCCAATCCAATTACAGTTGGTTGCATAAAGTGTCCATCTAGCTCTGCAACCTTTTGACCACCAAATAAAACTGTTCCACCCTGTTGGATAGCATCTTCGATATGTTCCTGTACTTTCGAAACTGCATTCTCGTCAATAAGTGGTCCTACAGTCGTTCCGTCACCGAAACCATCTCCTACTTTCAACTGCCCTACTGCCTTTTGAAACTTCTCTGCAAATACTTCATACACTTCTTCCTGAACAAATACTCGGTTTGTACATATACACGTTTGTCCTGCGTTACGGAATTTCGAACCGATTACCGCCTCTACCGCTTTATCTAAGTCCGCATCGTTCATAACAATAAACGGCGCGTGACCACCTAATTCAAGTGAAACCTTTTTCATCGTTTGTGCAGCACTAGCCATTAATTCTTTCCCAATTTCCGTTGATCCTGTAAAGGAAACCTTTCGAACACGTCCATCTTCCATCCACGTATCAGCAATTGCTTTCGCACTGCCTGTTACAATATTTATTACGCCTTTTGGAATGTCCGCTTCATGAGCTAATTCAGCTAGTTTCAACGCAGTTAACGGCGTTTGACTTGCAGGCTTTACAACTGCTGTACATCCTGCTGCAAGCGCCGGGGCTACCTTTCTCGTAATCATAGCAGCAGGGAAATTCCAAGGTGTAATAGCTGCCATAACTCCAACTGGTTGCTTCATAACTAAAATACGCTTATTCGGATGAGAAGCAGGAATCATTTCACCGTATACGCGTTTGCCTTCTTCTGCATACCATTCAACAAAGCTATTTGCATAATTCACTTCACCAAGTGCTTCTGCAAACGGCTTTCCTTGTTCTCTCGTCATGATCGCTGCAATCTCTTCTTTATTTTCATCAATAAGTGTGAACCATTTTTTCAACTTCACTGCACGGTCTGCTGCTGTTAACTTAGACCATGATTTAAAAGCTTCATGGGCCGCATCAACAGCTTGCTTTGCCTCTGTTACTCCGCCCCTTGGTACCGTCGCAAATATTTCCTTCGTTGCTGGATTATTTACTTCGATTTGTTCTTGCAATGTAATCCACTCACCATTTATATACATCGCCTTTTTCTCTACATTTACAAACGTCGCTTTTTTATCCAATGTTTTCTTCCTCCTCTATAAGTTTCTTTATTTTCCTAGTGGCAGCAGATTGACTTATTTTTAAAAACTCCGCTACTTTATAACTCGATCCATATGTTTTATATGCTTTCAAAATAATATTCCGTTCTACTTCTTCTAACATTTTATAGAGACTTTGACCGGACTGTTCAACCGTTGATTCTTGCATCGCTATTGGCAAATCTTCTATCGTAACGATATCGTCAGCAGTTATAACAATTCGCTCAATTACATTTTCAATTTCTCTATTATTTCCTTCCCAAGGGTAACCAACAAACATTTGCAATGTGCTAGGTGCTAATTTTACATTCCGGCCATATTTCTCATTAAAGTGCTGTAAATAATGATAAATGAGTGGCAAAATGTCTTCGGTTCTTTCCCGGAGTGGTGGAATTAAAATTGGAATGACATTCAGACGATAATATAAATCTTTTCGGAATGTTCCCTGTTTCACCATCATACTTAAATCTCGATTTGTTGCTGCTACAATTCTCACATCCACTTTTTTTAATTCCCTTCCGCCTATAGGGCGAAACGTTTTTTCTTGCAACACTTGCAAAAGCTTTGCTTGAATTTCAAGCGGCATTTCGCCAATTTCATCTAAGAAAAGAGTTCCTCTATGCGCTGACTCTAATAATCCCTTTTTCCCTTCACGATTCGCACCTGTAAAAGATCCACCTGAATATCCAAAAAGCTCTGATTCAATTAAATTCGTTGGCAATGCCGCACAGTTAATTTCATAGAAACTTTCATTCTTCCGGTTACTCACTTCATGTAAATGACGTACTAATCGACTCTTCCCTACTCCTGTCTCGCCTAAAACGAGAACTGTACTATCTACCACGGATACTTTCTTGATTGTCTCGACTATTTTTTGCATAGCGATACTTTTAAAAATAAGTCCTTCATGTTCATACGTTTCTCTTAATTCTTTTTTATATGTTTTTAACTGATTATCCATTTCCTCTACCTTTTGACGTAATTGGTAGAGTTCTGTAAGATCACGAGAATAACTAATTACTCTTCTTAAATTTCCCTCATCGTCAAAAACAGGCCTTGTACGAACATGTAAATACTCTCCTGATTTTGTCGTTTGAACGAGTTCAATCGGTCTCTTTTTTTCAATTACTTCTAACGTTGCCGATGGATAAAAGATACCATCCTTCTGCAATTCTTTCACATGCTTACCTACTAACTCTTTAGCAGCTAATTGATAGTGCCCTTCACATGTACTATTTACACGCACAACGATTCCCTTTTCGTCAGTTACAAAAATTTCGTCAAACGCATATTCAAATACATCTTGTAAATCCATTAACATTCGTTCCTTTTCTGCAACCATCCTAGCCACCCCTAACTTCCAATCCATCGATTCACTTCACTACCTTTATTATAAAGTGAATTTTCTGCATTTTATATAGAGTCAGCTAGAATGTTTGCGATTTATTATTTAGCTTTTAAACATGCGCAGTATTTGCTTTCTCATAACAGACTTGTAATGATTCTTCAATGATTGTTAATCCTTCTTCAAGTTGCTCATCTGTAATAACTAATGGCATTAACACACGAATAACATTACCGTATGTCCCTGCTGATAGTAGAAGTAATCCGCGTTTGTTTGCTTCTGCGCACAAGTTAGCTGTTAACGTTTTATCAGGTACTTTCGTCTTACGATCTTGAACGAGCTCGAATGCACACATTGCCCCTAAACCACGCACATCACCAATGCAATTATATTTATTTTTCATCTCTTCGAATCGGTTCATTACGACTTTTCCTAACTCTATCGCTCTATCATTTAAATTCTCTTTCTCTATTACATCAAGTACTGCCAATGCTGCTGCACATCCTAGCGGGCTTCCTGCATACGTTCCACCAAGCTCTCCCGGCGCAGACTCATTCATAATTTCCTTGCGCCCAATAACACCACTAATCGGTACACCAGCGCCTAATGATTTAGATACCGTAATTAAATCTGGAACGACATCATAATGATCAATGGCAAAATATTTTCCTGTACGACTAAATCCTGTTTGAATTTCATCCGCTACAAATAGGATGCCGTGTTCTGAACAAATATTGCGCACTTCTTGCACAAACTTCTTACTTGGAACGATAAATCCGCCTTCTCCTTGAACAGGTTCCATTACAACGGCTGCAATTGTTTCTGGTGCTACTTCTGATATGAAGAAATTCTTAAACTCTTCAATCATAAAGTCATCATACTGCTCTTCCGTTAATCCTTCTGGGCGGCGATATTCGTACGGGAATGGTGCTTTATAGACTTCAGGCGCAAATGGGCCAAATCCAAATTTATATGGTTTTACTTTACTTGTCATCGTCATTGTCATTAATGTACGCCCGTGGAATCCCTTAGAAAACGCGATAATACCAGGTCTTTTTGTATATTTACGAGCGATTTTCACAGCGTTCTCAACTGCTTCTGCACCACTATTTAAAAATAGTACTTGCTTATCAAAACTTCCCGGTGCTAATGCTGCAAGTTTTTCTGCTAATTCAATATATGGCTCATACATCATGACATTAAATCCAGTATGAATGTATTGATCTACTTGTTTATGGAGCGCCTCTTTAACAGCTGGATGACAATGCCCTACGTTTATTGTTCCGATTGCTCCCGCGAAATCAATGTACTGATTGCCATCAACATCTGTTACAAGAGCACCACTTGCAGATTGTACAAACGTTGGGATGCCGTTACTTACTCCTTTTGGTACTATATTTTGGCGGCGTTCTAATAAAGACGCTGCTTTCGGTCCAGGAATTTGTTCATTTACTTTAGCAAATTTTTTTGTGTTCATACGTACCCCATCCTTTTCTTTACATTGTTTTCTTTTTACATTGCAAAATGTATGCCAACATTCTTTTCCAGCATTCATCCTATATGCCTTCTATTTCAGCATAAAAAATAAGTCTATAAAGACTCATTAAGAGTCCCTATAGACTTATTTTTCTTGCACATTAGACTTTCCTTGTTCCCAAATAAACTCACCTGAATGAGAAATAAAATCCTCAACAGATTGTACTACTAAATCCGCAAGTGGTTCTAAAGTTTGACGATCCCCTGTACCAGATAGTACTCCAATTGCATAGCAATCGCCGCCATTTTTCGCTAAATGTAAATCAGTTGGAGTATCTCCAACGACCGCTACTTCACACGCCTCTAAATGAAACATTTCACAAAACGATTCTACAATTCTTTTATCTGGTTTTTGTGCCGGAAACGTATCTGAAGCTACAACATAATCAAAATAAGACTCTAATTGATACTGTTTTAAAAATAATTCTGTCGGTGCGAAATCATCAGCTGTAACAACGCCTAAAATAAATCCTCTATCCTTTAAGCTTTGTAAAATTCTTGGTAAATCCGCCGTCATTCTCATATAGGAACGGTGCTCATACATAAGGGAAAATAACTTTTCACTTACCCACTCATGCATCTCCTCTTCCTTAGATGACGTAATATACTTACAAAGCCCTTTTGCAACATCAAGGCTTGTTCCTGCCGCTATTGCGCTACGAGGGTTCACAAATACCCCATCTACACCGATTTCTTTTAATAAAGTAGGCTGCATTGACTTTGGAAGTTGATATAAATTTATACATTCTGCCACCAGTTCTTCAGCTACTTTTATCCAAATTGAATGAAAATCCATTAATGTCCCATCTTTATCAAATAATATTGCTTTTACCTTCTCCATAGCACACTACCTCTCGTTTCTTATCTCCTACAGTGTATCAATAAAGTATGGATATAACATAAACGAATTGTAAAAATACCATAAAAATCAAACTAACTTCCAATTTACAATTCCTCTATATAATAAAAAGGATGCCTTTACAGGGCATCCTCTTGATGTTCAGGAACAAATAGTTCCAGACAATGGTATATATTTTCGAATTCCATCGGTGCATCTCCACCGTATTCACCGTCTAAGTTAATCATTAATTTATCTGGTGAATGCACTTTAATTCGATTTGCTTGTGTGTATAACACTTTTGGATTGTTAATATGTTCACCACGCTGCGCTTGTGTTGCAGCTTTAATTAAGTCAGCGATAGAACCTTTTTTCAGTACTAATAAATCAAATAATCCATCGTTAATTGATGCATATGGTGCTACCTTTTCAAAGCCGCCCACTGAACGAGTATTCGTAATTAAAAACATCGTAATTTCTTCTTGTAGCATCTTTCCATCATACTCAATTTCAACATATGTTGGATGTAATGATGGTAACATTTCGATCCCTTTTAAATAGTAAGCAAGTTGGCCTAATACTGTCTTTAGCTTACTCGGTACTTCATATGTTAATTCTGTTATACGGCCGCCACCAGCGATATTAATGAAATATGTATCATTCGCTCTACCAAGATCTAACGGAACTGTTTTCCCTTCACAAATAATATCCGCAGCCTCTTCAATCGCACGAGGTACACCAATCGCACGCGCAAAATCATTTGTCGTTCCAACTGGAATAATGCCAAACTTCGGACGATGTTCATGTCCTACTAAACCGTTCACCACTTCATTTAATGTACCATCACCACCAGCTGCGATAACAACATCAAACTTACGATCCGCAGCTTGCCTCGCTGCCACAGTCGCATCGCCAGGACCAGTTGTCGCATGACAAGACGCTTCATATCCAGCTTGTTCTAATTTTTGTAATACTTCCGGTAAGCTCTTCTTAAATAGCTCGCGCCCAGAAGTAGGATTATAAATAATTCTTGCTCGCTTCATCATTTATTAGCACAGGAAATTTCTTTATTGTTTCAAAAAAGAACATACCGAACTTCTATTCAGTATTCCCATGCCTACCTCCTCTCATCTTCCTATCCTTCTTTTATCCCGCTCAAACAGGCAGTAAGAACCCGATTCGTGTAGTCCATCAAAAGTAAATATTCATTTCAATGGTTTTGTTTTATTTAACAAAAAATTTATGTCCATCTATTTCCTCACAACAATTTACATATAACGAATAATAATTATCTATTATTTCATGAGATGAAAAAAAACCTCTATGTCTAGATTTATCATTATTCCCACCTTTTTGCAACTATCATACCATAGTTGCTATACAAACATTTTTCCACTTTTGACAGTTAATCAAACGTTTGTTTAAATGATCTTCTCTCATTTAAACAAACGTTTGATTAACCTAGAAAAACACCCATGTACGGGTGTTTTTCTGCTTAATCTTTAAAAGTTATTACTATTATCGCTTATTAATCTCTTCAAGTAAGATTTTGTTAACAAGCGGTGGATTTGCTTGTCCTTTTGTAGCCTTCATAATTTGACCAACTAAGAAGCCAATTGCACGGTCTTTACCGTTTTTAAAGTCTTCGATAGATTGTTCATTGTTATCAAGAATTTCTGTTACAACTTTACGAAGTGTACCCTCGTCAGAAATTTGAACAAGACCTTTCGCTTTAACGATTTCTTCTGGGTCTCCACCTTTTTCAATTAATTCGTTAAATACTTTCTTCGCGATTTTAGAAGAAATTGTACCTTTTTCAATTAATTGAACCATTTTAGATAAACCAGCAGGCGTTAATGCAACGTCTTTTAATTCTTTTTGTTGCTTGTTTAAGTATGCAAGCACTTCACCCATTAACCAGTTTGATGTTAATTTCGCATCAGCACCGTCTGCAACAGTTGCTTCAAAGAAATCAGACATCTCTTTCGTTAATGTTAATACGTGTGCATCATAAGCCGGTAAGCCAATTTCTGCAACGTAGCGAGCTTTACGTGCATCTGGAAGTTCTGGAATCGAAGCACGAATTTCTTCTTTCCACTCATCATCAATGTAAAGTTCAACTAAGTCTGGCTCTGGGAAGTAACGGTAATCGTCAGATCCCTCTTTCACACGCATTAAGATTGTTTTCTTCGTTGCTTCATCATAACGACGTGTTTCTTGTTGGATGATACCACCAGATAACAATTCTTTCTCTTGGCGCACTTGCTCGTGCTCAAGACCTTTTTGTACGTAAGTGAATGAGTTTAAGTTTTTCAGTTCCGCTTTTGTACCGAACTTCTCTTGTCCAACAGGACGAAGGGAAATGTTTGCATCACAACGCAAGGAACCTTCTTCCATCTTACAATCAGATACGCCAGTGTATTGAATGATTGATTTTAACTTCTCTAAGTATGCATATGCTTCTTCTGGCGTACGCATATCTGGCTCAGATACGATCTCGATTAAAGGCATACCTTGACGGTTGTAGTCTACTAATGAACCATCAGCTGTATGCGTTGATTTACCAGCATCTTCTTCTAAATGAAGACGTGTAATACCGATACGTTTCTTTTTACCGTCTACTTCGATTTCAATCCAACCATTTTCACCGATTGGCTTATCAAATTGAGAAATTTGGTAAGCTTTCGGATTATCTGGGTAGAAATAGTTTTTACGGTCAAACTTCGTTTCCGTTGCGATTTCACAGTTTAATGCCATTGCAGCTTTCATTGCAAAGTTAACTGCTTCTTTATTTAAAGTAGGAAGTACCCCTGGGTATCCTAAGTCAATTACACTTGTTTGTGTATTTGGCTCCGCTCCGAATTCTGTTGGACTCGCAGAGAAAATTTTCGAATTTGTTTTTAACTCAACGTGAACCTCTAAACCAATAATTGTTTCTAAATTCATCTATGCTCGCCTCCTTACAGACTTGCTTTTTTTGTATGATAGTCTGTTGCTTGCTCAAACGCATGTGCAACGCGGTAAATTGTCGCTTCATCGAAGTGTTTACCAATGATTTGTAGACCAAGTGGCATGTTGTTAGCACCAAATCCACATGGAACAGAAATCGCTGGAACACCCGCTAAGTTTACTGGGATTGTTAAAATGTCGTTTGCATACATTGTCATTGGATCATCAACTTTTTCGCCCACTTTAAATGCCGGAGTTGGCGTTGTTGGTCCAATAATAACATCGTAGTTAGCAAATACATTTTCAAAGTCGTTTTTAATTAATGTACGTACTTGTTGTGCTTTCTTGTAGTATGCATCATAGTAACCAGAGCTAAGTGCAAATGTACCAAGCATAATACGACGTTTTACTTCATCACCGAAACCTTCGCTACGTGTGTTTTTGTAAAGATCTAATAAATTATTTACATTATCAGAACGAACACCGTAACGTACGCCATCAAAGCGTGAAAGGTTAGCAGATGCTTCAGAAGAAGATAATAAGTAATACGTTGCTAGAGCGTATTTAGAGTGTGGAAGAGATACTTCCTCCCAAGTTGCGCCCATACCTTCTAATACTTTTAAAGCAGCTAGTACTGACTCACGAGCTTCTTCGCCAACACCTTCTCCTAAGTATTCTTTCGGTACAGCAATACGTAAACCTTTAACGTCGCCTGTTAAACCAGCTAAGTAGTTTCCTACTTCAACGTTTGCAGAAGTTGCATCCATACGGTCAATACCTGAAATAGCTTGTAATAAGTATGCATTATCTTCTACTGTACGTGTAATCGGTCCGATTTGGTCAAGTGAAGATGCGAATGCAACTAATCCGTAACGAGATACACGTCCATAAGTTGGTTTTAAACCTACAACGCCGCAATATGCAGCTGGCTGACGGATAGAACCACCCGTATCAGAACCTAGAGAGAATAATACTTCTCCTGCTGCTACAGCTGCTGCAGAACCACCACTAGATCCGCCTGGAACGTAATCTAAGTTCCATGGATTTTTCGTAGCGTAGAAACCTGAGTTTTCATTTGAAGAACCCATTGCGAACTCGTCCATATTTAACTTACCGATTGTAACTGTGTCAGCAGCTTTTAGCTTTTGCACAACTGTTGCATCATAAATCGGATCAAAGTTTGCTAACATTTTGCTCGCACAAGTAGTACGAAGCCCGTTAGTTACAATGTTATCTTTTACACCAATTGGCATACCGAATAATAAACCATTATCTTCAGCACCAATTTTCGCGTCTAATTCTTTCGCTTTCGCGCGTGCGTTTTCTTCATCTAATGTAAGAAAAGCTTTTACGTTATCTTCAACATCCGCAATACGTTTGTAAGATTCTTCTACTAAATCCGTAACGGAAATTTCTTTGTTGTTTAACTTCTTATGTAACTCTGATACTGAATGATCAAATAATGACATCGAAATTCCCCTCCTCTATTCTAATACTGCTGGAACACGGATTTGATTATCTTTGTGATCCGGTGCATTTTTTAATACTTCTTCGACTGGTAAACCTTTTTCTGGTACATCTTCACGCATAACATTTTTCATAGTTAATACATGAGTTGTTGGTTTTACATCAGTTGTATCTAATTCATTTAACTGTTCTGCAAATGTAACAATTGCATCTAGTTGTTTTTGAAATTTTTCAGCTTCTTGATCAGTAATTGCAAGACGTGCTAAATGTGCTACGTGCTTTACATTCTCAACGGAAATTCTTGACACGGCTAGGCCACCTCCATAATATATCGTTCAATCTACAATACTATTGATGATACCAAATTTTCAGTACTTCAAGCAAGTCAACACACGGCACTTACTGCATTTTTACATAAAAAAAGAAAGGCGAATGCCTTTCTTTACGATTTACTCTTTATCTAACGGTTTATTTTTCGGAAATCTCTCGTTATCTTCTTCATTATCACGAATTGTTTTTTGTAATACAAAACAAGACATCGTTAAAAATAATGTTCCAATTAAATAATATCCTTTTACACTAAGCGTTTCATCTAACGTATAAATTCCAATTAGCATACCTGAAAGCGCGCAAACAAATGAAGTCCATGCTAAAAACGTGAACGCTTGCGTATTACGTCTTCTCATCGTTATCCCCCTCATTAGCTGTACATCCATTATAGATAAGTATATTTACCATGATGGTTTTTTATCCCACTTTAATGGGCAGTAAGACCCCCACCACAAAATTCAGCGAAAGCAAAGAAGTTAGGTGGGGGATCAACTGCCCATAAAAGTCCGATTGGTTCAACTAATAATCAGTGGGGATGAAGAAAACCCCCACTGATTAAAGTTTCACTTTATGTAAATTCTAGTTTTATATTTATAAATCTACCATAAAACAATACTATTTTAAAGTTAGTTTTCTGTCTAATCTGAAAAAACAGTTAAAACGATTGACATTTATTTCAATTCTGCATAAAATAAAAACAAATATTACGAACCTCGAAATATACGGGAGTGGAATTAATTGTTGCAATATGAACATTTTTTAGACTTACTGCTAGATAACGCCAAGAAACTTTTCTATCCTGAGGAATGGGTAAGCCTAGATTTAACACTTTCTAAAACAGAAGTATTTTGTTTACTTTGGATGGAGCGAAATACAGATATTACAATGACAAAAATCGCTGACCTTCTTGATATACCGATGAGTACAACGACAGGTGTTGTAAATCGCCTTGTAAAAAAGGGATATATCGAAAGGTACCGTGATGAAAACGACCGACGCATTGTATTAATTCGTTTAACAGAAAACGGTGTAATGCTCGTTCAAGAAGTAAAACAAAATGCAGCCCATTACTTTAACCTAGTGACAGAAGCATTATCAGAAGAAGAAAAAGCATTCTTACTACAGATCTTCCAAAAGATCATGAATCACATTGCTACGTCACAGCAAAAAACTGAAGAAAAGGTTTCTACACCTAAAATGAAAAACATTCCGATTGAATAAAAACCCTAATAGGGTTTTTATTCAAAAAAATATTTCGGTACTCGTAATATTCGACATTCGAAACAAAGGGGGATATGATGATGAGAATTATTTTGTATACAGGTAAAGGCGGCGTAGGAAAAACTAGTATTTCAGCAGCAACTGCACTTCAAAGCGCAAAACAAGGATTAAAAACTTTAGTAATGAGTACAGATCCAGCTCATAGTTTAGGAGATTCATTTGGCATAAAACTATCTTCTGAACCATTAGAAATTCGCGAAAACCTATGGGCACAAGAAATTAATACGATTTATGAGATGGAAAAAGGCTGGGGGAAGTTACAGAAATATATTACACTACTCTTCACTTCCAAAGCAGCAGATGATATTACAACCGAAGAGTTAACGATGTTTCCTGGTATGGAAGATTTAATTAGTTTACTTCGCGTACTCGATTATTATAAACAAAACACATATGACGTTATTATCATTGATTGTGCTCCAACAGGAGAAACATTAGCAATGCTCAGCTTTCCAGACATGCTCAGCTGGTGGATGGAAAAACTCTTTCCTATTAAAAGAAAGGTTTTAAAAGTTGTTCGCCCTGTAGCTCAACCACTTCTTGGTGTCCCCCTTCCAACCGATGATATTATGGACGAATTAACGAATACACTTGAACAGCTTGGAGAAATGAGAGATATTTTATCAAACCGAGACGTAACAAGTATCCGCATCGTTGTAAATCCCGAAAAAATGGTCATTAAAGAGGCTCAGCGTAGCTTTACGTATTTAAATTTATACGATTATAACGTAGATGCGATTATGATTAACCGCGTCATCCCTAACACTGTCACCGATCCTTATTTTCAAGCTTGGAAAGATACGCAAAAGAAATACAAAACATTAATTCAAAATAGTTTTGATCCACTTCCTATTTACGAAGCTCCTATGTTTGAACAAGAAGTTGTTGGCTTACCTATGTTAGAACGTGTAGGAGATGCTTTATTTAAATCAGATTCTTCTCCTACGGAAGTGAAATTTAACGGTCGTACCCAATATGTAAAAAAAGATGGTGATGAATATATTTTCATTCTATCTATTCCCTTCTCTAACAAAAGTGAACTTGCATTAAATCAAAAAGGTGACGAGCTTATCATTCGTGCTGGTTCTGTTAAGCGGAACATCACATTACCCAAAACGTTAACACACCTTTCTATTCAAGGAGCAAAATTTGAAGATGATGTACTAAACATTCGATTTGGAGGTGTAGTGCATGCGTGAGGAACTACTAAGAAAGTTAATTCATGCAAAAATAAAAGTCGGTATGAATATATTAGAAGAGTTACCTGCACCAATTCAGCAATCAGCTAAGCAAATGCTAAAAATTTTACAAGAGGAGCTAGCTGCTTATCCGAAAGAACAAGAGCATCATGAGGATAATTTAAAAAGTATCATAATTGAATAACTATCTCTGTATAGAGGGCCTTTTTTAGGCTTTCTATATTTTATTGGAGTGATGTAAGTTGATGAAAAAACATTCCACTATTATGCTTTGGATTATTCCCTTGTTATTTTTCATTCATAACCTTGAAGAATCTTTCCAAATGCCGCAATATCTTGCTAATCAATTTTCAATTCATTTTATAACAAGCCAGCAATTTTTCATTGCCGTTTCCGTATTAACAATCTTTGTCTTACTTATCGTCTTTCTATATCAACTTAACTTTTTGTCTTCTATATACTGGATTATTTTTATACAAGGGGCTATATTCTTCAACTCCGTTCAACATATTATTTTGTTTTTCATATATCGTTCGTATAATCCTGGCGTAATATCAGCAGTTTTCATTGTTATCTTTTCTATTTTCTTTTTTTCATCCGAAAAACACCTCATTCATAAAAAACAATTCATAATTACACTCATTTTCAGCTTATTTTCTTACCCTGTTATAATTTGGATTACCTTACTATTTGCTAGCTACTTTCATTCATAAAAAAAGACCAGGAAAACTCCTGGTCCATTACTCTACTTAACAAACATTGGATTCTACGTTATACAGAATTGGAAGGTACAGAATTAGGGTTTGTTTGTTAAGTAGATTATATGTTGAACGAACTAACAGCGGAGGGGTTCCTTCTGCTAGCCCGTTAAACTCAATCATTATTTTACGATTTTTTCAAGCGCTTCAAGTGAAAGATCTACTGAAATGGAACCATCATTTGTTTCTTTCTTAATTGCGTCTGTTACTTCTTTTGAATGATAGAGTTCAATTACTTTTTTCAGTGTTGGATCATTTTTATCTTTCGTGCGAGCTGCGAAAATATTAATATATGGCTTCGCATTTTCATTCTTTGGATCTTCTAAGAAAATTGGATCCTTCGCTGGATCTAATCCAGCTTGACCAGCAACACCGTTATTAATAACTGAAGCTGCAACATCTTTTAATACACGAGGTGTTTGCTGTGCGATAACCGGTGTAATTTTTAACTTCTTCGGATTTTCAGCAATGCCGCTTGGATCTCCGAATAAGCCAAAGTCTTTCTTAAGCTTTAATAAACCTGCTGCATCAAGAAGTTTTAATGCACGAGCTTGGTTCGTTGGATCATTTGGAATCGCAAATTCTGAACCATCTGGAATTTCATTTGCCTTCTTATATTTTTCAGAGTATAAGCCCATTGGTGCAATTTGCGTTGTACCGACAGCTGTAATATCTAACTTATGCTCTTTTTTAAATTGCTCTAAGAAAGCAACGTGCTGGAATGAGTTTAGTTCAATATCTCCATCAGCTAACGCTTTATTTGGCGTCGTGTAATCAGAGAACTCAACCAGTTTAATTTTAATTCCTTCTTTTTCAGCTTTTCTTTTCAAAATTTCCCAAGCGTCTCCATCCGTTCCAGTTACACCGACGCGAACTACTTTCTCTTTCGCTCCTGCCCCAGTATCCCCACTTGAACAGCCGCTTAATGCTGAAATCCCTACAATTGCTGATAATGCAAATGCTAAAATTTTCTTCATTTTCTTTTCCCCTCTTCCTTTTTATGATCTGCGTAAAAAGACTTTCGCAAAGTAGTTTCCTAAGTTCTGAGCTACCTGTACGAGAATAATAAGTAAAACGACCGTTACGAACATAACTGATGTATCAAAACGTTGATAACCATATGTCATTGCTAAGTCACCAAGACCGCCACCACCGACAAGCCCAGCAACTGCAGAAAATTCAATTAAACCAACTGTCATAAATGTAACCCCTAAGATCAATGGTGCTAACGCTTCTGGTACAAGAATTTCAAAAACAATTCTAATTGGTGAAGCCCCCATTGCTTGAGCTGCTTCAATGACTCCCTTTGGAACTGAAACAAGATTTGTTTCAACCATTCTAGCAATACCGATTGATGCAACTAACGTCATCGGAAAGATTGCTGCTGCTGTTCCAATCGTCGTTCCGATAACACTTCTTGTTAGTGGGCTTAAAGCTACTAAAAAGATAATAAATGGAACCGGGCGAATTGTGTTAATAATGATATTAAGAATAGAAAAGACCCATTTGTTTTCTAAAAAGTTTCCTTTTCTCGTTACATACAACAGTAAACCTAGAGGTATACCAAGAATTGTGGCGAATATAAGGGTTACAATTACCATTAAGAGGGTATCCCCCGTCGCATCTACTATGCGGGGCCAAAATATACTCCAATCAACTCGCATGAGCTTCTACCTCCTTCAGCTGCACTTGCAGTCGTAGATGTTGTAATGCTTTTTGAATTTCCTTCTGTTCACCTTGCAATTCTACAAGAAGATTTCCAAATAGCACATTTTGAAGTTCAATAATATTTCCATACAGTACGTTTACATCGACGTTATAATTTTTCGCGATATATGATAGTACTGGCTGCCCTGTCTCTTCACCCGTAAATGTTAAACGATAAATCTGTCCACCATTTTGAATTTTACCTAGAACACTTTCCGGTAAATGATCATTAATAATAGAGCGTACAAAGTTTTGAGTCGTCTTTGTTTTCGGTTGTGTGAAAACGTCAAACAGTTTTCCTTCTTCAATAACTTTTCCCTTCTCCATTACAGCTACACGGTGACAAATTTCCTTCACAACATGCATTTCATGTGTAATGAGTAGAATTGTTACATTGTATTCTCGATTTACTTTCTTTAATAAGTTTAATATCTCTGTCGTTGTTTCTGGATCTAAAGCTGATGTTGCCTCATCACATATAAGGATATCCGGTGATGTTGCAAGTGCTCTTGCAATACCAACCCGCTGCTTTTGTCCACCTGATAGTTGCTCTGGATAATAGTTTGCTTTATCTTCTAACCCTACAAACTTCAACAGTTCATTTACTCTTTCTTTTATCTCATTCTTTGGTACTTTCGCTAATTTTAATGGATAAGCAATATTCCCAAACACTGTTCTTGAATTAAATAAATTAAAACTTTGAAAAATCATCCCGATTCTTTGTCTTAGCTTCCGTAATTCTTTCGTCGATAATGATGTAATATCTTTATCATCTATTGAAATCGTTCCCGCTGTTGGTCTCTCTAACATATTTACTAATCGTAACAATGTACTCTTTCCAGCGCCACTAAAACCGATAATACCGAAAATTTCGCCCTTCTCAATTGATAAAGTTACATCTTCCACCGCATGAACAGATTGCCCACCTGATTCATATACTTTACTTACATTGTTAAAAGAAATCATTTTTCCCCCTCCTATATGCTGTAAAAACTTGAAGTAGAGCTTTCGAGGTAAAATAAAAAGTGCTCTCCTTCTTATCAACCATAAAGATAAGAAGGAGAGCACTTATATGTACTCGTTCACATCTTCTCATCTTCCAAGCCTTTCATAGGCTTGCTGGAGTTAGCACGGTATTAAAAAACCCGTTGCTGAGGTATCGTAGGGCCAGTCCCTCCACCTCTCTGGATAAGAATGTATCGATTTAATTGTCGTTTAATTAATTCTCATTATAGAACTCAGAATAATAAGAGTCAATACATTTTTTAGAAAAATATTAATTATTTCTCTATTAAAATTTTTAAATAAAAAATTCACAATACAATAGTGATTTTTAAAGTTATGTTAAATTCTCCTCCCTCATATTTTTTAAAAGGAGAATCCTTTCTATAAATTGAATACCATTATTTGAATATGAAATCGGAGGAAGATAAATATATGAAAACAGCTCTTTTACTCGTTGATATTCAAAATGATTATTTTCCACATGGAAAGATGGAGTTGCGTAATCCAGTAGAAGCAAGCAAATATGCTAGTCAGCTACTACAACTCTTTAGAACGAAAAACGAACCTATTTTTCATATCCAACATGTAGCAATTAAAGATGACGCTACTTTTTTCCTACCCAATACAGAAGGTGTACATATTCATGAAAGCGTACGCCCACTTAGAGAAGAAACCGTTATACTCAAACATTATCCAAATAGTTTTCGCGAAACCGATCTTCTAGAACAATTACAACGTTTAAATATTGAGCACGTCGTCATATGTGGGATGATGACTCATATGTGTATTGATGCCACCGTAAGAGCTGCTTTTGATTTCGGCTTTCCATGTACCGTTATACATGATGCTTGTGCGACAAAAGATCTTTCTTTTAAGAATGCTACGATACCAGCCGTTTATATTCATAACACAATTTTGGCTAGTTTAAATGGAGTATATGCAAATGTAATGAGTACAGAGGAGTTTTTGACTACAAAAAAACACTCCCTTCAGTGAGCAAAACCGAAAAGAGTGTTTCTTGTCAAACCATAGATTTTCTTTCAAATTGTATTATACAGGAAATCCTTAAAATGAATACTAAAAAATATGACTAATAAGTCAACTTTTCTCGTTGTTTTGTTTCTATTTACATGTTTATCCCGATATGAATAGGGTTTAGCTAGTTCTAATCACCAAACGGTAATATATAGTAATTAGAACTAGTTTCTCCTATCAAAAACGTAACATATTATTTATCTGTTTGTTTTTGCTTCTTTTTCAAATACTCCGCACGCAATTTTTCAATTTGTTGCTTTTTATCAAATTTGGCAGGCGTCTGTTTTTCATGAAACTTTGCCACAGCTACCTGACCTTTATAATCCAATTGATATTTTCCCACTTTGTTCACCTACTTTTCTTATCTTTAAAGAGAATCTATCCAACAAATATAATATATCTTATTTACTGAAGTAAACCTTATTAGTTTTTCTACGTATATCTATCTTAATCCACATATGAACACTCCCCCACTTAGCAAAGCTTGAAGTGGGGGTTTCTAACGTTTCGACCTAACGGACGATTAACGTCAGGGGAGTTAACACATTAGCGAGC
>NZ_VLTE01000002.1:0-144131 GCF_007558965.1 Bacillus sp. HY001
TTACTGTTGAAAAGAGTCAAACAACTACAGCTTCTGTTACTGCTACAAATAGCTTAACGAAGGGCGCTGTTGAATTAACTAAAATCGATGACATTGACGGCTCTACTCTTGAAGGTGCAGTATTTAAAATTGTTGATATGAACGGCAATGACGTTCGTTCTAATTTAACTACTGATAAAGATGGTAAAATTTCTGTTTCTGATTTACGCCCGGGAGACTATCAGTTCGTTGAAACGAAGGCTCCTACTGGATACGATTTAAGCGCTAAGCCAATTCCTTTCACAATTACGAAAGGGCAATCTCAAGTTACTTCTGTTACAGCTTTAAATAGTTTAACGACAGGTGCAATGGAGTTAACTAAAGTTGATATGGATCACCATGGAACACTTGAAGGTGCCATTTTCAATATTTTAGATCAAGACGGAAAAGTAGTACGAGAAGGTTTACAAACAGATGGGCATGGTAAATTAATCGTAAATGATTTGAAACCTGGTAATTATCAATTAGTGGAAACAAAGGCTCCTGCTGGCTATCAATTGGATGCATCACCGATAAACTTTACAATTGAAAAAGCTCAAGCTACACCACTACAACTTACAGTTTCAAATAAAAAAATCGATTCTTCATCAGGTGGAGATGATAAACCAGTTACTCCTCCTAATAAAGAAGAGGAAACAGGGAAAGAAACTTCTGAAGAACTAGAAAAAGGAAATCCTGAAACACATGGGAAAGAAACTTCCGAAGAACTAGAAAAGGGAAATCCTGAAACACATGGTAAGGGAACTTCTGAAGAACTAGAAAAAGAAAACCCTGAAACACAAATAAACAAACAGCAAGATGACCGGAATAAGGGTAAAGAACTTCCAAATACGGGTCACAAAAATGATCCTACTCAAACAGCCGGCATCGTACTTCTACTAGCTGGATTGTTAAGTATTTTAGCTACAAAACGCAAAAAATATTATTAATAGTTTTCACACCCAATCAAGTAAACATTTGATTGGGTGTTTTTTTATGCAAAAAAGGACGATACGTAGAGTATCGTCCTTTTAACGGGGTGAGGCTGCCCAAAAGTACGGAAAACCTTTGAACAGCCTCGTATTTTCATATGGATGCCTTACATATATCACTGATGATAAATATGAAATGCGGAAACATATTTATCATCACATGATTCAAACACGAGAAAAGAACCCTATAGGATTCTTTTCTCTACATAATCTAAAGTTTGGGTACACTAGATTCATGCAATGTAGGAGCTTTCCAAGCAGAAAGCGAACCTTCATTTAAAATGATAGCATACATATCTCCATCAAAAATATGCAAATATGCATATAGCGTTTTTTTATTTCTCAATGTCAGAATATTGAAAAATAATGAAGATAGCGGTAAAATAAAGTCGTTATCCGTCTTCTTTTGTCAGGCATAGAGAATAGAAGAATAGGAGAGGAAAAAATGAAAAAAACTTTGAAACAAAAAATAGTAAGCTCTTTGCTTGCTGTATCACTCGCTGTTAGCTTAGCTCCAATCGGACAAGCCCAAGCTGATTCCACGTCAGAAATCACACAGACTTCACCTATCACAAAACAAGTTGATGCAAGCCGCGCCATCGAACACATTCGTTTCTTATCCGAAACAATTGGTCCTCGCCCTGGTGGGACAAAATCAGAAGAATGGGCCTCTCGCTACGTTGGTATGCAACTTAAATCAATGGGCTATGAAGTAGAATATCAACCATTTCAAGTGCCTGATCAATACGTTGGATTTATTGATTCACCATTATCCACAAAGCGTAATTGGCAAGCTGGCGCTGCCCCTAACGCACTAATTTCTACAGAAGCTGTTACAGCCCCTCTTATCTTTGTTCAAGGTGGGACAAAATTAGAGGATATCCCAAATGAAGTAAACGGAAAAATTGTTCTATTTGAAAGAGGAACAACAGTTACAGACTATAATAAACAAGTTGAAAATGCTGTTAGCAAAGGAGCAAAAGGTGTCCTTTTATACAGTTTAATTGGCGGACGCGGAAATTATGGACAAACCTTCAATCCCCGCCTAACGAAAAAGCAGTCTATCCCTGTCTTTGGTCTTGCTTATGCGCAAGGAAATGCATTTAAAGAGGAAATCGCTAAAAAAGGGACAACAATTCTTTCTCTAAAGGCGAGACATGAATCTAACTTAACATCACTAAATGTCATCGCTAAAAAGAAACCAAAAAATAGTACAGGTAATGAAAAAGCTGTCGTTGTAAGTTCGCACTATGATAGCGTAGTTGGAGCACCTGGAGCAAACGACAATGCTTCTGGTACAGGATTAGTATTAGAGTTAGCTCGTGCTTTTCAAAATGTAGAAACTGATAAAGAAATTCGTTTTATTGCTTTTGGATCTGAAGAAACTGGCTTACTTGGCTCCGATTATTACGTTAATAGTCTGCCTCAAAAAGAACGCGATCGAATTTTAGGTGTCTTTAATGCAGACATGGTTGCAACAAATTACGATAAAGCAAAGAATTTATATGCTATGACGCCTAACGGTTCCCCAAACCTTGTAACAGACGCGGCCTTACAAGCAGGTAAACAATTAAATAATGACCTCGTACTGCAAGGGAAATTCGGTTCTAGTGATCACGTTCCATTTGCTGAAGTTGGTATCCCTGCCGCTCTATTCATTTGGATGGGAGTCGATAGTTGGAATCCATTAATCTATCACATTGAGAAGGTATACCATACACCTCAAGATAATGTGTTAGAAAACATTTCGCCTGAACGTATGAAAATGGCATTAGAAGTTATCGGAACAGGAGTTTATAATACACTTCAAAAACCTGTTACTCAAACTGAACAGAAAGCTGCTTAACCATTTAAAAGACCACTGATTTTTGTCAGTGGTCTTTTATTGAGAAAATACATATATGCATAAAAGCATATTTCCTCCTGCTCATTATCATATACAATATTAACTGTAACAAAAATGATTACAACTAATAAGGAGGCTTTTTCTACTATGAAAAAAATGATCTTAGCCGGTGCGTTAACTTTAGCAGGAACTACTGGTGCTACCGCGTTTATTCCCGAAACAAAGGTCGCTGCTGCCGTTCAAGAAAACAGCTTTACAAAATTTTATTCCTTGCAAACTGGAAGTAGTTCTGAACAAGAACCTGTTTTCCTTCAAAAGGGACAAGAGTTAACAATTCAACCTAATAGCAAAACTCCTAGTTACAGTGTGTATGACTCAAATCATAACCTTATCGGGCGTTATTCTGATGGGTACGGCAGAATTTTCACTGCAAAAACAGATGGAAATATGTATGTTCAATTTCATGCACCTTTCGTTTACTATAGTCCTGTTAGCTTTTCTGTTACTTATACTATCCAATAAAATAAAGGGCCTTTCTCAAGGCTCTTTATTTTGCTTCCCAATTCACTTTCACAAATCCATCTTTCACCATTACACCACTTATATTAAATACATACTTTTCATTTGCCTTTAATGTAGCTTTAAAAGTACCTTTTTTCGATTCACAAATTTCCTTTAACTCTTTTATCCCTTCCCCTTGTCTTTCATACAAACTAAAGCATAAATTGCCGCGTTTTGCGTCTGTCTCATAAGAAAATGTCACTTCTGTATCTTTCTCGTACTGAATTTCAATATCTTTACCAGCAATATCCCATGATGAGAATTTTGCTTCATAACTTGTCTCTCCTTGCTTCTCACTTTCTAAATATATATCACCAGCTTTCCACATATCATCTAACGTTTGAACGAAAGCAAAGCCGCTCAATAATACAAACATCACACTTGCAAATATGACAACTAATGTTATCTTTTGTTTTTTCATAGCCTTCATCGTATGTTTCCCTTCTATTTTCTTGTTACTTCTTCGTATCATATATAACAAAACTCCAATAAAAAATGGCAATACAATCGCTATAACACTCCACCATTTACTTATTCCACGCGTTTTCGCATCTGTATACACCCATGATGCTACACATACTAAAAGTGCTATAAAAGTCAAAAGCATTGTAATCCCAGCTATCTTAAATACTAAAAATGGATTAGCGAACTCTATCATGTAATTTATACTCCTTTTTTAAAAATGACTGTATGACAACATATATAGGAACGTATAGATGCATCATAATCACACTTGCTATCAACATAGGGACTGTATGATTCAAATGAGTGACAAACTGCTCCGTAACGATTGTTAATAAAATAATCCAAATAGCATGAATACAAATAGCCCATCTCTTCTCTATCTTTTGACCATTTCGCACAATCTGTTTCGTATTATTTATCAGCTTTTCGCTTGGAATCATCTCCCCCGCTAAGCTACTTTTTATCTTCTGATCAAACTTATCTTCCGTCATAAACGAACACCTCCAAACGTTCCCGCATTTGCTTCTTCGCATAATTAAGGCGGTATTTCACCGTACCAATCGGTATATTTAATATTTCGCTCATTTCTTTATAAGAGTATTGTTCATAATAGTAGAGTACGAGCACAGTTTTATATTTTTCATTCAATAACTGTATAACTTCCCGTATCATTTCCGCTTCCACTTTTTGAATAAATTCTTCTGATATATCCACTTCATCTGCGAAATCGATTTCTCCCCCATCCTCTTTATGAAACAAATCCAATACGCGATCTTTCCACCTTTTCTTCTTACGATAAAAGTCATAAAACGTACGAACACAAATTGTAGTAATCCATTTTTTATAATTTTCCACGCAAGAAAGCTGGTGCCTAGAGGAAAAAACTTTTATCCAAGTCTCTTGAAAAATATCTTCTGCATCTTCTTTCGTTTTCGCTAATTTATAGCATAAGGAATATATTTGCTGCTTATATATATCAATTAATTCTTCTACCTTTTCTTCCATCTTAAACCTCCTGTCATTTATATAAGACGACGCAAATTCTCCTTTTGTTTGATAAAATTTTATTTTTTTATTATCTCCATACAAAAAGGCAATCACAACATCGTGTGATTGCCTTTTACTGAAAGCGAAAAATCGGCTTCCGCTTTTCTCTATGTCCAGCTCTGCCTCCTAGCCCCTTCTGTCTAAGAACCTTCCCCACGAGAAGATAAAATGCATCTTCTGTGGGAAAGAACCTTAGCCTTCGGGACTAAACAGTCGGCTCCGCTTTTCTTTATTGTCCAGCTCCAGCGGCTAGAATACTCGGTGGCTTCGCGCCTTCCTCCGAGGTAAAGTACACCTCTTTGTCAGGAGCTCCATCCCCCTCCTATTCTGAACGAGCCGCTTTCGCTTTTCTTAATTACATTTTTTCTGGTGCAGATACTCCTACGATTGCTAATGCGTTTTGAAGTGTAGTACGTACTGCTTTCATTAACTCATAGCGAGCTTTACTTAATTCTAAGTTGTCTTGGTTTAATACTTTTTCTGCATTGTAGAAGCTGTGTAATGCTGCTGCTAATTCAAATGCATAGCTTGTAATGCGGTGTGGCAGACGTTTTTGCGCTGCATCCGCAACTACTGCTGGGAATTCACCAAGTTTTTTCAGTAACTCTACTTCTTTCTCAGAAGTAACAAGTTTGTAGTTCACGTCTCCGCCTGTAGCTAATCCTAACTCTTCACCTTGACGAAGGATACTGCATACGCGAGCATGAGCATATTGTGCATAGTATACTGGGTTTTCATTAGATTTTGATACAGCTAAGTCCATATCAAAGTCTAAATGAGAATCACCGCTACGCATTGCGAAGAAGTAACGCATTGCGTCCACGCCTACTTCTTCCATAAGCTCACGAAGTGTAACTGCTTTACCTGTACGCTTACTCATCTTCATTTTTTCACCATTTTGGTACAGTTGTACCATTTGGATGATTTCTACTTCAAGTGTTTCCTTATCGTAACCAAGTGCTTGAATAGCAGCTTTCATACGAGGAATGTAACCGTGGTGGTCAGCACCCCAAATGTTGATTAACTTATCGAAACCACGCTCTAATTTATCACGGTGGTAAGCAATATCTGGCGTTAAGTATGTGTAAGAACCGTCGTTTTTAATTAATACACGGTTTTTGTCGTCACCGTAAGTCATAGAACGGAACCAAGTTGCGCCGCCTTCTTCAAAGATCTCATCACGCTCTTTTAATACTGCAAGTGCAGCATCGATTTTTCCGTTTTTGTATAATGATGTTTCTGAGAACCATACATCGAATTTAACACGGAAGCTTTCTAAGTCTTTTTGAAGTTTTGCTAGCTCATATTTTAAACCGTATGAACGATAGAACTCATAGCTTTCTTCTGCATCAGCCTTTGCATAACGATCACCAAATTCTTCAGCTAAAAGCTTACCGATTCCAATGATGTCCGCACCATGGTATCCGTCTTCTGGCATTTCTTTCTCTAGGCCTAAAGCTTGCATGTAACGAGCTTCAACAGAAAGCGCTAAGTTATGAATTTGGTTACCAGCGTCATTAATGTAGTACTCACGAGATACATCGTACCCTGCTTTTGCTAATACGTTACATAAAGTGTCACCCACTGCCGCACCACGTGCATGTCCTAAGTGAAGGTCACCTGTTGGGTTCGCAGATACGAACTCAATTTGTACTTTTTCACCTTTACCAGTATTCGTTTCACCGTAAGCTTCGCCAGCGTTAACGATTGTTGGGATTAAGTCTGTTAAGTAGCTATTATCCATATAGAAGTTAATGAAACCAGGACCTGCGATTTCAATTTTTTCAATAGAAGCTTTTGCTTTATCGAAGTTTGCAACTAATTCTTCTGCAATCATACGAGGTGCTTTTTTCGCAACGCGCGCAAGTTGCATTGCCATATTTGTAGAGAAATCACCGTTTGTTTTATCTTTTGGAGATTCTAATACAACGTTTGGAATCTGTTCTTCTGTCGCTAATTCTGCCTTTAATACAGCAGCTTGAATTTCTTCTTTAATTAATCCTTTTACTTGTTCTAAAGAATTCATTATTTTGCCTCCTTCAAATTAAGTGTAATTGTATATCTGCCAGCTTCTTGTTCACTTAGAAGCAATGCGTACGTTAAGAAGAGTTGTCCTTTTTTCTTTTCATCCGACCATTTAAAAAGAACGTTATCAGTTTTCGTTTGCAATGCAAACGTACCAAGTTCACTCGTATACGTACCAGTTGTCCATTCACCTTTCACATGCGTTTGACGCATTGAAACAGCACCTGAACGCATAATGAGAACTTGTTCATCTTGAATTTTAATAATTGTTTTCACTTCGCCCTGTTCGTTCGGCTCTTGGAATGTTACGTATGTACCTTGACCTTTTACATAGTATTGACCATTTGCTTCAAAAGCAACGGTTTCCTTCCTCGCCCCTTCACGGATTTCTGTTACGAAATGAACGTGTACCGGCAAGCCTGCAAGTTGTTTCTCCACGTCTTGCACACCCTTCACATGTTATAGATATTAAATAATGTATATAATAAATCACTTTTCCTATCATATCAAAAAAAACCTCTGTCTGTCTGCTGAAAAATCAGGAAAACTCCTTTTCAAAAAATAATTCACCTTCACCTTATTTCATATGATAAAATATTTTTTAAATCTAAATATTCTTTCATTTAAAGAGGTGAGTTAAGTGCTACCAACAAAATTGAAAAAAGGTGATGAAATTAGAGTCATTTCACCATCTTGTAGTTTAAGTATTGTCTCAAATACGAACCAAGAGCTTGCTATAAAAAGATTAACTGACATGGGCTTTCAAGTTACATTCTCAACATATGCTGATGAGATCGATCGATTTGCTTCCTCTTCTATTTCTTCACGCATTCAAGACCTCCACGAAGCATTTAGAGACCCGAATGTAAAAGCCATTTTGACAACACTTGGCGGATACAACTCTAATGGTTTATTGAAACATCTCGATTATGATTTAATTCGAGAAAATCCTAAGTTTTTCTGTGGCTATTCTGATATTACCGCTTTAAATAATGCTATCTACGCAAAAGCAGGACTCGTTACATATTCAGGACCCCATTTCTCTTCATTTGGAATGGAGAAAGGGCTCGAGTATACGAACGATTACTTTTTAAAATGCTTAACTTCTAATGAGCCTATTGAAGTCCTGCCATCTGAAACATGGAGTGATGATTCTTGGTACGTCGATCAGGAAAATCGAGAATTCATTAAAAATGAAGGCTATGTTTCCATTCACGAAGGCGAAGCAACTGGAGAAATTATCGGTGGTAATATGAGCACATTGAATTTACTGCAAGGTACACCATATATGCCAAATTTACAGGATAAAATTTTATTTCTTGAAGAGGATAGTTTAACCGGAACATCTACCCTTAAAACTTTTGATCGTTACTTACACTCCCTTATGCAGCAACCAGATTTTGAGTGCGTAAAGGGAATCGTCATAGGAAAGATGCAGAAAGGTGCAGAATGTACGATAGAAGACATTCAAGAAATGATTGCTTCAAAACCTGAACTTGCACATATCCCTATCATTGCAAACGCAAGTTTCGGGCATACAACCCCGATTTTCACTTTCCCAATTGGTGGACGTGCAAAAATCATTTCTAACAAAGATAAGACATCTATCACCATTTTAACGCACTAAAAAAAGGAGCGAATGAGTCGCTCCTTTTATGGTTTTTCTATTTTTTCCAACGCTTTTTGTGGAATTGATTCTTTTGAGATTTCAGCCCATCCTTTTCCTTGCATACCTTTTGCATAAATTTTTATAAATGCTCCCGTATGCAATTCACGGTTCATCATTCTTTTCACAACTTGTAACTTTCCGTCTTCTGTATACCCTTTAAAAGTGTATAAGTATTCTCCATCTTTTTTCTCACCTTTATCTATAACCGCATAATAATCTTGTATTTCTTTATTTGAAAAGAAGTTGTCTACAAAAGCATGTACACCTTCTGTTTTTGTATTTAAATAATATGCCGTCCCCCCTAAAATAATGGCGAACACAGCTAAAACTTTAATTACCAATTTCATAAATGCGCCTCCTGTTTGCACTTCTTTCTCACTAACCTTATGTCTATACATGTATTATACGAAAAACAACATACTATACTCTATCGAAACGCCTTACACTTTCCTTACATTATTGTAAGAGTTTTTCCCTTTATAGCAAATTCCCATCAAAAATTTTTTCCGTTTAACAAACTTTTATATTATTATTGAATGATACGAATTTTTATTATAAAAATCAAAGGAGACAGTTTTCAAATGGCTATCTTGCAAGGTTTAGCACTATTACTTGTTGTACTTTGTCTATTTACACTTTTTAGTTACCGTGCTCCTTACGGCATGAAAGCAATGGGTGCTTTAGCTAATGCAGCAATCGCAAGTTTTCTTATTGAAGCATTTCACCGTTATATCGGTGGGGAAATGTTTCATAATGACTTTTTACAATCAGTAGGAGAAGCTTCTGGTAGTATGAGCGGTGTCGCAGCGGCAATTTTAGTCGCACTAGCAATAGGTGTTTCACCCGTATATGCTGTTTTAATCGGTATCGCTACTAGTGGATTCGGTATTTTACCAGGATTTTTTGCTGGATACATTTGCGCTTTCGTCGTGAAATTTCTCGAAAAGAAATTACCGGCTGGTGTAGAATTTTTAGCAATTTTATTTATTGCTGCACCAATCTCGCGCGGCATGGCAATGCTTATGGATCCAATCGTGAACGCAACACTCGGTAAAATCGGTTCTATGATTTCAGTTGCAACTACAGAAAGTCCTATCATTATGGGTATTATGCTTGGTGGATTAATAACAGTTATTTCTACCTCTCCATTAAGTTCTATGGCACTAACTGCAATGCTTGGATTAACAGGTTTACCAATGGCAATTGGTAGTCTTGCCGTAGCAGCCTCCGCCCCGATGAACTTTATTTTCTTTAAGCGACTAAAAATTTGCTCAAAGAAAGACACAATCGCTGTAGCAATCGAGCCTTTAACACAAGCCGATGTTGTTTCAGCAAATCCAATTCCTATTTATGCGACAAACTTCGTTGGCGGTGCACTTGCTGGTATTATTACATCTCTATTCCAGCTCGTTAATAATGCACCAGGAACAGCATCACCAATCCCAGGACTTCTTGTCTTATTCGGATTTAATGACGTTGTAAAAGTAACAATTGCTGCTGTATTATGTGGAATCGTTACCACTATTGTTGGATATATCGGATCAATCGTATTCCGTAAATATCCAATTCGTTCTGCTGATGAAATTCGTGGCATTACTTCTGAAGAGAAGATTGCATAAGAAAAAGAGCTATTCTCATCGTTTGAGAATAGCTCTTTTTGATGTTGCGTGACAGTAAATGAAATTATATCAGCGATTTTCTAAATATATCGACCGTAACTCGAATTATATCGGCGATTTTCTAAATATATCGATCGTAACTCAAATTATATCGGCGATTTTTCGAATATATCGACTTACCGACACATAACGACAAAATAAGAGCCCCCTATTCATATAGGGGGCTCTTACTTTATCCAGCTACGGCAGCTAGAATCTCCGACCATTTCACACTCTCGGCCTGCGCCAAAAGCGCTTCTCTGTCGAGCATTCCATGACCTGCGATTCTGAGCAAGCCGCTTCACTTTTATTTCACCCAACCGAGCAGCATTTCCCGCACGAATTTGCTTGCTGCGACTGGCGTTTGATCACTATGGTCGTAGACAGGAGCTACTTCTACTAAATCTGCTCCAACTACATTTATATTTGAATTTGCAATTGCCACGATGGAATCTAATAGTTCTTTAGATGTGATACCTCCAGCTTCTAACGTTCCCGTTCCTGGAGCGTGAGCTGGGTCTAATACGTCAATGTCGATTGTGACATAAACTGGGCGTCCTGCAAGTTTCGGTAATACTTCTTTTAACGGTTCTAATACGTCAAATTTATATAAGTTCATACCTACTTCTTTTGCCCATTCGAATTCTTCCTTCATTCCAGAACGAATACCGAAAGAATATACGTTTTCCGGACCAATTAAATCGCACACTTTACGAATAGGTGTAGAGTGGGATAAAGGCTCCCCTTCATACGATTCACGTAAATCAGTATGAGCATCCATATGGATGATTGCTAAATCCGGATATTTTTTTGCCATTGCCTTAAAAATTGGCCAAGACACTAAGTGCTCACCGCCGAGACCTAGTGGAAACTTATCGGCATCTAAAAGTTTTGATACATACTCTTCAATCATGTCTAAACTGCGTTGTGCGTTTCCGAATGGTAATGGGATATCACCCGCATCAAAATATTTTACCTCTTCTAGTTCACGATCTAAATATGGGCTATATTCTTCAAGACCGATTGATACTTCACGAATACGTGCAGGGCCAAAGCGAGAACCTGGACGGTAACTTACTGTCCAATCCATAGGCATCCCGTAAATAACTACCTTTGACTCTTCAAAACTTGGATGACTTTTAATAAATACTTTACCTGAATAAGCTTCATCAAAACGCATATTCTTTTCCTCCTTATGTGGAACTTAAGGTATCCCAACCTTTCATTATTTCTCAAATTTGGAGCGAATTGCTCCTCTTTCTCGATTTACCGGGTCTTCTGTTTCATAACAAGAAGACGATTTTCTTTACAAGAGTGTAAGTAGCTAGCATGTTCAAGTCTTCTGGACAAACACCTTAAATGAGCTACTTACACTTTATTTGTTTAATACGATTCCCTTACTTAATTAAATCGCCAACAAATTTCGGTAATGCGAATGCTGCATTGTGTAATTCTTTTGTGTAGTATTTCGTTTCGATTTCGTGGAAACGCTCTTCACTTACTTCTAATGGATCATGTTTTTTAGATCCAATTGTGAACGTCCAAAGACCGCTTGGGTAAGTTGGAATGTTCGCTGTGTATAAACGAGTAATTGGGAAGATCTCTTTTACGTCTTTAAACACAGTTGTAATTAGTTCTGGTGTGAACCAAGGGTTGTCCGTTTGTGCAACGAAAATACCGTCTTCTTTTAACGCTTTAGAAATTCCAGCGTAGAAACCTTTCGTAAATAAGTTTACTGCTGGTCCTACTGGCTCAGTAGAATCTACCATAATTACGTCATATTCATTTTCGCTTTCTGCGATGTGTAGGAAACCGTCTCCTACTTTTACTTCTACACGCTCATTGTCTAATGCGCCTGCAATTGATGGTAAGTATTGTTTAGAGTACTCAATTACTTTTCCATCGATTTCAACAAGAGTTGCTTTCTTTACGCTTGGGTGTTTTAACACTTCACGAATAACACCACCATCGCCACCACCTACAACTAATACGTTTTCAGGGTTTGGATGTGTAAATAAAGGTACGTGCGCTACCATTTCATGATAAACGAACTCATCTTTTTCTGTTGTCATAACCATGCCGTCTAAAATAAGCATGTTTCCGAACTCTTCCGTTTCAACCATATCAAGTTTTTGGAATTCTGTTTGCTCCGTATGTAATGTGCGGTTAATACGCGCCGTAATCCCAAAATGTTTTGTTTGTTTTTCAGTGAACCATAGTTCCATCGTACAATCACGCCTCTCAATGCAAATTTATAATAGGGACATCATTAATGTCCCCTAACAAAAATAAAACAAAACATCCAAAAAGTATAGTTAAAAGTACAAAAATACCGAAAATATATTTTAGTCAGAGGGTTCTAACATATATACGAAAAAAGATTGCCCCGTAACAGGAAAGAAAACCCTTTCCTAAGAAAGGGCTTTTGTCTCTACTTCTACCGGCTTTCGAACTGGAATTAAAATCATTACACAACCGACTAGCACAACAATTCCACCAACTAAAAACGGACTTTGCGGTGAAACAGTGTGACCGATGATTCCTGATAAGATTGGTGCAATTGCGCCACCTAACCAACGAACGAAGTTATAGACACCTGATGTAACAGATCTTTCATAAGGTGAAATATCCATTACATAACTTGTAAATAATGCATTATTTAATCCGGATGCTAATCCTGATAGAACAATTAATACAATTTGTAACCACATAATTTTCACGAAGAATAGTGCGATTAAGAAAAGCGCAAATACGAGTAAACTACCTTTCAACAATGCTTTTGGCTCATATTTACCTTCTAACTTGTGAGCCAAAATTGCAGAACCGTAAGCTAACGCTAATCCCCATCCGCAAAATACAAACCCTAATTGAATCGCAGATAAATGCATAATAAGTGGTGAATATGCTAATACAACGAAAAATCCGTAGTAGTATAACATTCCTGAAATTGCACCTTGCATAAACGGTTTATACTTCACCAGGTTAATTAATTCTCCCACGCCTGCCGCTTTACGTTTCACTTTTCGCTCCGGTTCTTTTACAAAAAAGAAAACTAAAATAAATGCTAAGAAAATTAAAATACTCGTCGCAAAAAATGGATAACGCCAAGAATGTCCACCTAATATCCCGCCTAATAACGGTCCGCCTGCCATTCCTAAACCGATAGCTGCTTCATATAATCCTACTGCTTCATGAACTTCTTTACTTAATGCAATCAATAATGTCATCGCCGTTGCAAAGAACATCGCATTCCCTAATCCCCATCCAGCGCGGAAAAGAGATAATTGAGCAATCGTTTGCGATATACCGCATATAAACGCAAATACAGTTACGATCGCAAGACCAATCGTCATCATTCTTTTATCACCAAATCTCGATGCGAATATTCCAGCTGGTAACATCATAATTGCCATCGTTAAAATATATGCTGTAAATAACATCTCTACTTGCCAATGCGATGCACCAATCTTTTCAGCAATAATCGGCAAGATTGGATCGACTACCCCTATACCTGAAAAGGCAAGGAAGGTAGCCACCACTGTAATCAATCTCCCTAGTTTTTGTTTGCTCTCCATTTTGATTACTCTCCTTTTGTATTCTCTAAAAATGTCGCTGCACGATGTAAACTATCTTCGAGTTCCGCCTTTACGCGCTGCATTTGCTCCATTTTCTCGTCTAGCGTTTGCACTTGTTTTTCAAGCATCTCTTTAATTTCTTGAATCACTTCGCGGTCACGAGGGTTCTCACTATTTCTTCTTTGCTCCATTCTTTCTTTTAATGATAAGAAATGTTGCATTTCTTGAAGCGTGATTCCTAGCACTTCTTTCGCTTCCACAATCCTTTTAATTCTAGCGATGTCCTCGTCTGTATACAGGCGAATGTTCCCCTCACTACGTTCAGGGGGATGAATTAAACCAATTTCCTCATAATAACGAAGTGTACGTTTTGTTAAACCAACTTGCTTTGTGACTTCATCAATTTTATACATGTTTATTCCTCCCTTCACTCAATTATTACATTTTACGTTAACGTTAACTTTTGTGCAACTGTTAGACTTTTGTAAATGTTTATCCTATTCAATTGTATTTTTCCAAAAGCAGTTTCATAATGAAAGAAAAGAAACGATAAGGAGATTTCCGTATGAATAAACCACTTATTTTCGCTCATCGCGGGGTAAAAGGAACACATCCAGAAAATACGATGATTGCCTTCCAAGAAGCTGAACGCATTGGTGCCCATGGCATTGAACTTGATGTACACCTATCAAAAGATGGTGAACTCGTCGTGATTCACGATGAAACAGTAGATCGTACAACAAATGGCATAGGTCTTGTTTCTGAAAAAACGGTAGCGGAATTACAAGCTTTAGATGCCGGCAGCCATAAAGACCCTTCTTTCCATGAAGCAAAAATCCCAACGTTACGCGAAGTATTCATTTGGCTATCTACAACAAAGTTACAGCTCAACATTGAGTTAAAAACAGATGTCATTCACTATCCAAACATTGAAGAAAAAGTTGTCGCTCTCGTTCGTGAATATCATCTATCTAATCAAATTGTGTTCTCATCGTTTAACCACGACTCTGTTTCATTACTAGCAGAAATAGCTCCTGAAACCCCAAGAGCGATTCTATATGATACACCACTTGCTGATCCGATTGCTGAAGCAAAAAATAGAAACGCAACTGGTTTACACCCTAACTTTCAATTATTAACAAAAGAATTTGTCCAATTTGCACAAAATCAAGGGTACGCTTTCCGTCCTTACACAATTAACGAATACAAAGATTTACAAACTATGATTGACTACGGCGTAGATGTCATTATTACCGATTGGCCAGCACGTGCCTTTGAGCTCCTTTCTTAATTGAAGGAGCTTTTTGTTTTCGAAATTTCATTGTTTAAAATAACCGAAAACCCTCAATACTAATACAATAATGTTTGTATTAGTATTGAGGGGCTGAAAAAGATGAATCAAACTATGAATCCGAAACTTAAAAAATATAAACGTCTTTTCTTCACCGTAATGTTTTCTTCTGTTCTTTTTTTCGTTTTTTCCTTTTTTGTTATTATTATAGTTGCAAAAATTATGGGACCTCCTCCTGTTGCTGTCCCGCAAACGAGTGTCTTTTACGCTAATGATGACACTGTTATCGGACAAAGTAATGAAATGCAAAAACGTTACAATGTATCTCTCAATGAAATCTCTCCTTATGTAAAAGAGGCGACACTATCTATCGAAGATCAACGATTCTACAAACATCATGGTTTTGATATAAAACGTATTGCTGGCGCTATTGTTGCCGATTTAAAGGCGATGGCAAAAGTCCAAGGTGCTAGTACGATTACACAACAGTATGCTCGTAACCTATACTTAGATCATGATAAAACGTGGAAACGGAAACTATTAGAAGCGATGTACACAATTCGCCTTGAAGTGAACTATAATAAAAATCATATTTTAGAAGGATATTTAAATACAATTTATTACGGGCACGGTGCTTATGGAATCGAAGCTGCGTCTCGTCTATATTTCGATAAAACAGCAAAAGAACTAACATTAGCGGAAGCTAGTATGCTCGCAGGTATTCCGAAAGGACCTAGTGTCTACTCTCCCTTTTTAAAAGAGGATCGTGCGAAAGGACGACAATCTCTCATATTAGACGAAATGGTAGAACAAGGTTATATTACGAAGAAACAAGCTGTGTCAGCGAAGAAAGAGCCATTAACCTTTGCCTCATTAGATGCGAAAAAAGTGGCAGAGATTGCGCCTTATTTCCAAGATGCTGTACAAGCTTCTCTTCTTCGTGATATCGGATTGGATGAACAAGCATTACAAAAAGGTGGTTTGCGTATTTATACAACGCTAGACCCTAAATTACAATCGGTCGCAGAGCAAGCTGTAAAAGATCACATACCTGACACAACAAACATACAAACTGCGCTCGTCTCTATGAATCCAAAAACAGGTGAAGTAGCTGCCCTTGTTGGTGGAACTGATTATAATACAAGTCAATTTAACAGGGCTACACAAGCCGCTCGACAGCCTGGATCTACGTTTAAGCCATTCCTGTATTACGCGGCATTAGAACGAGGATTTACCCCTGCTACGCGCTTAAAAAGCGAATATACTGTTTTCACTTTAGGTGACGGTGTTTCAAAGTATAAACCGAAAAACTATAAAGACTATTATGCAGATGATTTTGTAACAATGGCACAAGCTCTTGCGGTCTCTGACAATGTATATGCCGTGAAGACCAATTTATTTTTAGGCGAAGACATTCTTACAAAAACAGCGAAGCAATTCGGTATTACTACCGCATTAAAAGATGTTCCGTCTCTCGCTCTCGGTACATCTCCTGTAAAACCAATTGAAATGGTTAACGCTTATAGCATGTTCGCAAACGGTGGAAAAGAAGTAAAACCAGTGTTTATTCGCCGCATTATGGACCATGAAGGAAATATGTTATACGATGCTCATTTGGAGAGTAAGCAAGTTCTTGATAAGAGCAAAGCGTTTGTGATGGAAGAAATGATGACAGGTATGTTTAATAAAAAACTAAGTAGTTATGCTGCTGTAACTGGTCAATCGATGTTATCAAAACTATCAAGAACATATGCCGGAAAATCTGGTTCTACTGAAACGGATAGCTGGATGATTGGATTTACCCCACAAATCGTAACGGGTGTATGGGTTGGATACGATCAACCTAAATCAATTTCAAATGTAGCAGAACAAGGATATGCAAAAAGAATATGGACCGATACGATGGAAAAAGGCTTAGATGGACAACCTAAAAAAGAGTTTAAACAACCAAGTGATGTCGTTGCAGTCGATATTAACCCTGAAAACGGAAAAATCGCTACAAAAAACTGTCCCATTTCAGTTAAAATGTATTTCGCAAAAGGTACAGAACCAACTGAATATTGTATGGATCATGTTGATGATAAAGAAGAATTTGAAAAGACAACTGAAGAAAAGAAAAAAACAAGTTGGTGGAAAAAATATCTTCCTTGGTAAAAAAAATAGCTGACGGGCATCCGTCAGCTATTTTTTATTCGCTTAATAATGCACGTCGCAATTCTTCACTAGATTCGTTCCAAATCGCTTCATTATGTTCTTTCAAGAACGTACCAAGTACTTTTTTAGATGATTCATCCATATGGTCAACCATAATGTGACGCTTCATTGATTTATCCATTTTGTTTACGTGCTCTGGAAGTGATTTATATCCGCGGCGAATTTCACGGTCAACTGTCATTTCACAAGCTGTTACACCTGCATAATAAGCACCTGTCGCCGTTCTTTCAATCGTTACCCACACAAGCCAAAATGGTTTTCCGTTTGGAACTTCATCTTTATTTGTTAAAAACTTAATACCTTTTTCGACTGTACTACGCGCATGCATTGCACCGATATCAACAAATGCTGTTTTCTCTAGTACATCGACAAATACAGGTGAAATGTTTTCTAGACTTAATGCTCCAACACCAAAACCACCATGTCCATCTGTTGAATCATTTTTCACGATATTAAAACCGATTTTTTTCTTTTTCTCTGTCATATGTAAACTCCTCCTCGCTTACTGATTAGAAAAGCCTAAAAATAGGCACAATGATATTTTGTAAAAACATTAATACATGCGGAATAACTACTTGGAAAATAGGTTGAATCGTGTAATTGCTAAGCGGTGTAATAACAAGAATTAATAACGCGATTGCTCCATATTTTTCATACTGTGTCATTTTCGCACGAATATTTGCTGGTGCTAGATCCTCCACTACGCGATATCCATCAAGTGGCGGGATTGGTAATAAGTTAAATACAAGTAAAACGATATTTAACATAATAAAGATTTCAAAGAACTTCCCTAATGTTTCGGCTACTGCAACTGGAATTGCATCAAATACTCCGAATACCGTTAAGCTATATAAAATAATTAAACCAATCGCACTTAAAATAAAGTTACTAATCGGTCCTGCAATCGAAACTAATATTCCCGCAAGACGTGGTCTTTTAAAATTATATGGGTTAACTGGTACAGGTCTTGCCCAACCGAAACCAAGAATTAATACCGCAATCATCCCGATAGGATCTAAGTGTGCCATCGGTGATAAAGTTAAGCGCCCCTGTCTCTTTGCTGTATCGTCTCCAAATTTATATGCAACATATGCATGCGCAAATTCATGCACTGATAATGCAATAACAATTGCCATTGCTACCAACGGGATTTCTTGCAATGGATATCTAAATAACTGATCCATACTTCATCTCCTCTTCAATATGTCAAAAAAGAAAATATTTGTTTTTTCGATTGTTCTTCCCCATAATCCGCTATAATAAGAGTGTAACTTACATAAAAGGAGCGATTACATATGCCATACGTAACAGTGAAAATGTTAGAAGGACGCACAGAGGAACAAAAGAAAGCTCTTGCTGAGAAAGTAACAGCAGCAGTAAGCGAAACAACTGGTGCTCCTGAAGAAAACATTGTTGTTTTCATCGAAGAAATGTCTAAAAACCATTATGCAGTTGGCGGAAAACGCTTAAGCGACAAATAATTTCAAGTTCTTTCATAAGAAGCAGCTCTTAGCTGCTTCTTATTTTTTTCCTTCTAGTAACTCGATGATTCTCTCTTTATATTTTCCTTTTCTTCCATCTTCATAGATTAAATCATGCGGATAGAATAATTTTTGATCCCTTCTCTTCTTACCAGTAATCGCCTCAACAATATCCGATTCACGTGAAAGCTCTCTAAGCTCCCCATTTGGCATAAGAAGTAAGATTGGTAAACGCTCTTCTTCTTCACCAGCACGGTAAAAGTCGTATGGTAAGTCTGATGTTGAATCAACTACTAAATAGTATTCTGGATCAAGTCCAATCTTTTTGAATAAGCTACTTAATTCCATCCAATTATCTAAACCGTGCTTATCTGTAAACTCTACGTATTTAAATAGGTTTCGATTCATAAAACGGCGGCATAAATCACTTAAAATTGAATCTTCTTCGTCTTGCCATACTTGGAAGTAATAATACATAACGTTCTCGTCTAACTTTAAATAATCCTCTACTGTTACTTCTTCTTCAAATAAAGAATAGAAATGAACCGGATGATTTTTAAATGTATAATACTTCTCGTGCAATGATTTTGCACGGTGTAAAATCTTCGTTAAAATGACTTCGGCACTGCGCGTTACCGGGTGGAAATATACTTGCCAATACATTTGATAACGACTCATAATATAATGCTCAACAGCATGCATACCACTATTTTTAATGACTACTTGATTCCCATACGGACGCATGACACGTAGTATACGTTCCATATCAAAGTTTCCATACTTTACGCCAGTGAAATACGCATCTCTTAATAAATAGTCCATACGATCTGCATCAATTTGGCTGGAAATCATACTAATCGCTAATTTATTAGTAGATGTTTTTGCGATTACATCGGCCACCTTTTGCGGAAAGTCTTTATCCACGCGGCTTAATACACGGTTAATTTCCGTATCTCCAACGATAATTTTTTGCGTAAATTTCTCATGATCTAATGAAAATACCTTTTCAAACGAGTGAGAAAATGGGCCGTGACCGACATCATGAAGTAATGACGCACATAAACATAACAATCTATCTTCAGCATTCCAGTTCGGCCTGCCATCAAACACATCATCAATCATACGACGAATAATTTCATATACACCTAACGAATGAGTAAAGCGACTATGCTCTGCACCGTGAAATGTAAAAAACGTCGTTCCAAGCTGCTTAATACGGCGCAAGCGTTGAAATTCTTTCGTTCCGATTAAATCCCAAATAACACGATCGCGTACGTGCACATATTTATGTACCGGGTCTTTAAACACTTTTGTTTCGCTGAGTTTGTCGTTTAAATATACCACCTTCCGACATCCCCCTTTCTTTACTGCATTCTTACTATATATTATAAACGAAATAGGAAACAGAAAGAAATGAAAGACTATATTAATTGCCCTTATATAAAGAAAAAATCACTTTTACCGAAGTAAAAGTGATTTCTTTTTATACATTATTTACCTAAAACGAATTCAGCAACTTCATCTAAGATCATTTCTTTACCTAGAGGGAAGTAACCTTTGTTTAAGTCTTCGTTTTTAATTGTAAATACGTGGTTATTTTTAACAGCGTTCATGTTTTTCCAAATTGATTCTTCTTGGAATTCTTTTAGACGCTGAGAACCGTCACCAGTTGTAAATACAAATAGGTAATCTGGGTTGTAATCGATTAAAGCTTCTTTTTGTACTTGTACTAATGGTTTATCCGTTGGTGTACCTTTAACTGCTGGTAATTTCAAGTCATTAAAGATTACGCTACCGTAACCGTAGTCACCGTATACACGGAAAGCATTTGGATATGCAGCCATTTTCATGAATGTTGCATCGCCAGTTTTCGCAACGATTTTGTCATGTAATTTGCTTGCTTTTTCTTCATACTGTTTGAACCATTCTTTTGTTTCTTTCTCTTTACCGAAGATTTGACCTACTTCTTCGAATTTTGGACGCCATTGGTCTAATGGAGTTTTTAACATAACTGTTGGTGCAATTTTAGATAATTGATCATAGATCTTTTCTTGACGATTGTTTACAAGAATTAAGTCTGGTTTTGCAGCAGCTACTGCTTCGATGTTAATTTTATCGCCCCAAGCAGAGCCAACTGGTTTTACGTCTTTTAATTTCTTTTCAATATGTGCATCAATTTTTTCTTGAGATGTATTAGCAGTAATAATTGGTTTCATACCAAAAATTAATAATTCTTCTGTTGAACCACTAAGGTCAGCAATTTTCTTTGGATTTGCAGGGATTTTAATTTCCCCTTTTGCGTGTTGTACAGTGCGCTCTTCAGTTTTCGCATCCTTCGCATCTGCTTTCTTCTCTTCTTCTTTGTTAGAACAAGCTGCAAATAGTACAGAAGTAACGACTAGTACCATTGCTAATAGTGCCATTTTAAAATTCTTCATGTTCCCACTCCTTCTAGCTGTATTTCTCTTATAAGTTACAATGAACTATAAGAAACAAGATTAACAATTAATAAATATATATTGATTAATTGTTGCTTATGCCCCGTTCTAACGGGTGTTCAACTTCCTATTTACTAATAAGAAGCTCAACGTCCATTAGAAGCCCCCCTCTTTACGAGGGGGATTCTACTTATGCCTTTTTACGCAATTGATTACTAATCATCGCTAGATCATATGTTAAACAAATTGGTTTACAGTTTACTGGACATGGAACGATTTGAGCTTCAATCTCAAATACGTTACGAAGTGTTTCACTCGTCATCACTTCATCTGGCGTTCCTTGTTTCATTAACTTACCCGCTTTTAATGCAATCATATGATCTGAGAAACGAGAAGCATGGTTTAAGTCATGGATAACCATAACAATCGTTCTACCTTCTTCTTCATTTAACTTTTTCAATAAGTTTAATACTTCTAATTGATGCGCCATATCTAAGTACGTCGTCGGTTCATCTAATACTAGTAATTCTGTTCCTTGTGCAAGAGCCATCGCAATCCATACGCGTTGACGTTGTCCACCTGATAACGCCTCTGCTGGACGATTTGCGAATTCTGTCATTCCCGTCACTTCAAGTGCCCAATGAATGTAACGATAATCCTCTTCTTTCAACGTTCCAAATCCTTTTTGATGAGGAAAGCGTCCATATGAAACAAGCTCAAACACAGTAAGGCCAGTTGGCACTTCTGCAGTCTGTGGTAAAATTGCCATTTTCTTTGCGATTTCTTTCGTTGGTTGTTTCTCAATTGCTTTTCCGTCAAGATAAACAGTACCTTTTTTCGCCTTCAAAATACGAGAAGCCGTTTTTAATAATGTGGACTTCCCACAACCATTTGGTCCAATAATTGTTGTAATTTTCCCTTCCGGAATTTCAACTGTTAATCCATCAATAATTAACCCTTCATTATAGCCAACAGATACCGCATCAACTGCTAAAGTTGCCATACAAAAAGCCTCCCTTTATTTTGTCCTCATAAGTAAGTATATGAAATACGGTGCACCAATTACAGAAATAACAAGACCGACCGGTATTTCCGAAGTTGTTAACACACTTCTTGAAATTACGTCTGCGAATAAAAGTAAAAACGTCCCTATTAGTGCAGCCGTAGGCAGCATAATTTGATGTTTACCACCAACAAGGCGCCTCGCTAAATGCGGAGCCATTAAACCGATAAAACCAATTCCTCCGGCAACAGCGACAGATGCACCAGCTAAACAAACTGCAATAAATAATAATTTACGTCTTTCTTTTTCTACATTTACACCAAGGCCAACAGCTGTAGAGTCGCCTAGGTTCATTACATTTAATATGTGCGCCTTACTAATAGCAAGTGGCAAGAAAATAACCATCCATGGAAGTACACTTAATACGAACTTCCAATCTGTGCCCCACAAACTTCCTGCTAACCAAATCGTTGCAAAACGAAAATCGTTAGATGTCATCTTCATAGAAAAAATTAAACTAACAGCACCAAACCCAGCTGCAACAGCGATACCGACAAGTATTAATCTCGTTGATGACACGCCGTCTTTCCATGCTAGTAAATAAATGATAACTGCTGCTAATATCGCACCAACTAACGCGAAGAATGGAAGGATAAACACAGATAAAAATGTACCAGTCCCAACTTTCCCGAAGAAAAAGTAGACGAATATAACAACTGTTAATCCCGCTCCAGCGTTAATACCGATAATACCTGGATCAGCAAGTGGATTTCGTGATAACCCTTGCAAAATCGCACCGGACATTGCTAAAGCAGATCCAACTAATATAGCAATAACCATACGTGGCATACGGAATTCAAATAAAATAACAGACTGATCTTCAGCCCCAAGTCCAACCAATGACTTTAATACGTCCATTGGTGGTATTTTAAATGTCCCTGTATTTAAACTTACTAAAAATACAGTAACGATTAATCCTACTAAAATTGTTAAAACCGAAACGTTCTTTTTTGTTAAGACACTTGTCCTCACATTTTCCCTCTCCCTTCGTTACGTGCTAAGTAGAGGAAGAATGGAACCCCAATTAGCGCTGTAATTGCTCCAATTGGTGTTTCAAACGGCGGATTAATAACGCGAGATAACATATCTGCACATTCAATTAACAGTCCGCCTAAGACCGCAGAACATGGAATAACCCATCTATAGTCCGAGCCTACAAGGAAACGAGTCATATGTGGGATTACAAGACCAACAAATCCAACCGATCCTGCCATAGAAACTGCAGAACCTGTTAACACAAGAACAAGTACTGTTCCGATAAATTTAATTAGTGTCGTATTTTGACCAAGTCCAATCGCAATTTCTTCACCGAAGCTTAAAATTGTAATATACCTCGACATTATTATTGCAATAAAGAGACAAACAAGACCAATCGGTACTAACATATTAATACTTTCCCATTTCACTCCAGCAACTCCGCCTGCATTCCACATACTCACCTCTTGGGCAAGGTTGAAATATAACGCAATTCCAGATGAAATGGCCCCTAATAAAGCACTAATTGCCGCTCCCGCTAAAGCTAACTTCACAGGCGTTAATCCACCTGGTGAAGAAGACCCAACACCATATACAATGGCCGCTCCAAACGCCGCTCCAATAAAAGATGCGATAACGAACATTAAATAAGGTGAATTAGGGAAGAATGCATACATAATCGCAATCCCAAATACAGCCCCATCTGTAATCCCCATTAATGATGGAGAAGCAAGTGGATTTCGTGTCATACCTTGCATAATTGCCCCTGATACCGCTAAAAAGGCACCAGCAACTACGCCCCCTATCGCTCTAGGCATGCGAAGTTCTTGAATTACGTTATGGTGCGTAATAGAACCGTCAAACTGAAACACAGCTTGCCATACAGTCTTCAAACTAATATCTGCCGCTCCAAACGAAATAGAAACTGCCATGCTTAAAGCTAACAAAATTGTACCTACTATTAAAATAATAGAAGCAATGAGCGGTCTGCTCTTAATCTCTTTAACATTCACATCTTGCTGTTCTATACTCCTTGCGCTCGCTTCCATCCCTCAACCATCCTAACCAACAACATATATTTATTGAAATGAAATTTATTCTCAAATAGTAATAAAAAAATAAGCGAATCGGCCTTTTCTTGATAATGATTATCAGAATCAGACACCTTCTATTCTACCTATCGCTTCCAAAGACTGTCAACTATTATTTTGAAATACAAATTCATATAGGTCGAGACCTTAATACATAGATAATAACCATCTTTCGTTAACTATTATCCTCACCATTTAAGCTTCCACAGAATAAATCCTTCCTCTTATGGGCATAAAAAAAGAAGAGTAATCTGTTCACTCTTCTTTTTCTTACTTCTTTAATTTTGCTTCAATTTTTACAATTAATTCATCTTCTGTTGGAGCCGCAACTGGACGATTATTTACAAATGCGAATGATTTTTTACGACCAGGCCCACAGTAAGACTGGCATGCAACTTCAATCGTTGCGCATGAATCTACTTTTTTTAACTTCGGAATTAACGTTTTAACGTTCGTTGCCTGACAATCATCGCACACACGAAATTCGTTTCCCATTATATATAACACTTCCTCTATTTTAAACTTTTCACAAGTACATTTAAAAATAAACACTAAATGGTATTTTACCGCTCTTTGAAGCTTGTTGCAAGTTTCCCTATAAAGCTCTTTCTTCATATAATGCTACATATTTATATGTTCTCCTACAGAAGTTTCCGTCATTCTTGGCAAAATTTATCCCGCTTTAACGGGCAGTAAGACCTCCACCTCAAAATGCAGCGAAAGCAAAGAATCTAGGTGGGGGTCGTGCTGCCCATAAAAACCCGATTGGTGAGGGCTGATAATCAGTGGGGGATGAAGAAAACCTCCACTGATTAAAGTTTCACTTTATACCTTTCATCGAAATCTACCATATTTTTAAAAGCTTTGTATAAAAGCTCCTTTTTTTGCCCATTATAAAAATAGGAAGTTCATAAAAAGAAAGGGAGTTGAATCTATGAAAGTAAGACAAGATGCTTGGACAGATGAGGATGATTTATTACTTGCTGAAACTGTACTTCGTCACGTTCGAGAAGGAAGTACTCAATTAAATGCATTTGAAGAAGTAGGAGATCAATTAAATCGTACATCGGCTGCCTGTGGTTTCCGTTGGAATGCTGTTGTTCGCTATAGTTATGAACAAGCTCTTCAACTAGCAAAAAAACATCGTAAAGATAAAATGCGTGCTGCAAGCGGTGAACAAGCGAAAAAACGTTTACTTTATACACCACCAGCTTCAGAGACGATAACTGATTATGAAGAATTCGTACAAGAGGAAGCAATTGTACAATATAAAGAAGCTATTCCATATCAAGAATCTAATGTTCCTGCTGCAAAAGGCTCTATGACAATGCAAGATGTTATTTATTTTTTACAAACAGTCGGATCTTCAAATATAAAAGTGACAGCTCTTGAAAACGAGAATACGAGATTGAAACAAGAAATCAAATCACAAATTCTTCGAAATGAAGAACTAGAAAAGAAACTAGAAAAATTAGAAAAACAATCTCATACTGTACAAGAAGATTACGAAACACTTATGAATATTATGAACCGCGCTCGTAAGTTAGCAGTTATGGATGACGAGGAACGTTCTCAAACATCTTTCCGAATGGATCGAAACGGTAATTTAGAAAAAATTGCAGAATAAAAAGGATGCATTGCATGCATCCTTTTTTGTTATTTCACTTCAACCATATGCACTTCTTCTACGTTAGAACCTCTCTTTATATCTGGGAAGATTTTTTCCTTTGGATTTTCTTTAAAGGCTGCTAATCCAATCGTTTTTACCGGTTCATTTATCTTTGTATATTCAGCATCACTAACAACTGCATACATATCTGTATATTTACGCGCATCACCGATTACTACATTACCTTCATATTTCATTTTCTTTCCATCAATTACTACATCTTTTTGCTCCTCTTTAGCGAATACGATTCCCACTTCATCTGAAACAGATGGCAATGCTTTAATTGGTTCCACATCTTCTTTTACTACCTTTTTCAGCATGTTTTCTTTTACCATTTTTCCAGCTGTTGTTTTATTCATAATTAAAACCTTTTTCTCATTAACCGTACCTAGTTTTGCTTCGAATTTACTTTGGGATTCAATTTTATCTTTATATTGGTCCATTGTTTTTTGAACGCCTGTTTCATCTCCGTACATAACAACGCCCTTTGCTTGTGGCGCAATCATATCCATAATCGAACAGCCACTAAATACGGCAGCTGACATAATCGCTACGAGTCCTAATTTAACTTTTTTCATTTGTATGCCTCCTAAAATCATAATTGCATCTCTTAGTTTAACGACAGTAGCTCGTTTTACCAATTCACTTTCCTTACAACAACATTACAATTTAGTAAGATTCCTCCCTAAAACTATTTTTTATATTTTTGCTATAATAGAGATTGTCATTTTAAAGATAAGGGGTTAGTTATATGAGCAATTCCCGTTCCATTTTATCTCAGCCAGAGTGGCGTATTGTAGATCAGTCTAGTTTGGGACCAACATTCCATGCATTGCAGTCATTCGCAATGGATGACACGTTATGCACAAGTATTGGAAACGGTCAATCAGCTGCAACAATGCGTTCTTGGGTTCATCACAATACAATTGTTCTTGGCATTCAAGATTCACGCCTACCACACTTAGAAGAAGGTATTTCCTTTTTAAAGGAAAACAACTTCAATGTTATCGTTCGTAATTCCGGTGGACTTGCAGTCGTACTGGATGAAGGTGTTTTAAACGTATCGCTTTTATTCCAAGAGACGGAAAAAGGTATCGATATTGATCTTGGGTACGATACAATGTGGCATTTAATTAAAGAAATGTTAAAAGATTACGATGTTACAATCGAGGCAAAAGAGATTGTTGGTTCTTACTGTCCTGGTAGCTACGATTTAAGTATTCGCGATCAAAAATTCGCTGGCATTTCACAGCGCCGTATTCGCGGCGGTGTCGCTGTCCAAATTTATTTATGTGCTACAGGAAGTGGCTCTGAGCGTGCCGCACTCGTTCGTGATTTCTACAACCTAGCCATTCAAGGAGAAGAAACGCGCTTTACGTATCCTGAAATTGTACCAAGCACGATGGCTTCACTTTCAGAATTACTTGGCGAAACCATTACAGTACAAGATTTAATGATGCGCCTTTTAAAAACATTGCAGCAATTCGCTCCAAAGTTAACACCATCTCAATTAACAATAGATGAAATACCTTTATATGAGATGAATTTACAACGTATTATTGATCGTAACAATAAAGCACTTGGCTTAGAAAAATAAAGACCGTCGCTATTATAGCGACGGTCTTTATTTCAATTCATTATAGAATTAAAGTGCTTGAGCTGCTGTAATTAAAGCTAACTTGTACACTTCTTCTTCGTTACATCCACGAGATAGGTCATTTACAGGCATATTTAAACCTTGTAAGATTGGTCCTACTGCTTCGAAGTTACCTAAGCGTTGAGCGATTTTGTAACCGATATTACCAGCTTCTAAGCTTGGGAATACGAATACGTTAGCATCACCTTTAATTGTAGAACCTGGAGCTTTTTTCTCAGCTACAGATGGTACGAATGCAGCATCGAATTGGAATTCTCCATCTAAAGTTAATTCTGGAGCCATTTCTTTTGCAATGCGAGTTGCTTCTACAACTTTTTCTGTTTCTGGTGATTTCGCAGAACCTTTTGTAGAGAAGCTTAACATAGCAACGCGTGGATCAATACCGAATAGTTCAGCAGTTTTCGCACTCTCGATACCAATTTCAGCTAAATCTTGGCTGTTTGGTGCAATGTTAATTGCGCAATCAGCGAATACATATTTCTCTTCTTCACGTACCATGATGAATACGCCAGAAGTTTTTGTAACGCCTGGTTTTGTTTTGATGATTTGAAGTGCTGGACGAACTGTATCAGCTGTAGAGTGAGCCGCACCACTTACTAAACCGTGTGCTTTGCCCATGTATACAAGCATTGTACCGAAGTAGTTTTCGTCTTTAAGGATTTTGCGAGCGTCTTCTTCAGTTGCTTTACCTTTACGGCGTTCAACGAAAGATGCTACCATTGCATCCATTTCTTCGTATGTAGCTGGGTCGTAAATATCAACGCCTGCTAATGTTAAATTCATGCTAGCAGCTTTTGCGCTAATTTCTTCTTTATTACCAACTAAGATTGGTTGTACTAACTCTTCTTTTGCTAAACGCTCTGCAGCGCCTAAAATTCTTTCATCAGTTCCTTCAGGAAGTACGATAGAAATGCCTTTTCCTTGAACTTTTTCTTTTACTGTTGTAAATAAGTTGCTCACGAATAAACCCTCCTACTTATGTTAAAAAAACTCTATCTTTAAGAATACTGCTTTTCCTCTCTATTTTAAACTTATAGCTCCCAAAAAATAGATAAAATAAAAATGATTATATTTTCATAAAATTCAGCCTAGGAATAACGCCCCTTTAAGCCTTGTCCCCTCCTATTTTCAAATAAACTTAAATGTGACAATTTTATGCGCCAAAGCTTTATATAGATGATTTTAAAACTATATATGCTATAGTTAACGTGTAAAACTATCATTAACTGAGGTGAATAGAATGAGTGAAGCAACAACAACGTTAGATGGCTGGTATTGTTTACATGATTTACGTTCTATTGATTGGGCTGCATGGAAAACATTATCTAGCGACGAACGCGGACAAGCTGTGTCTGAATTTTTAAATGTCGTTGAAAAATGGAACGAAGTATCTACTGCGAAAAAAGGTAGTCATGCAATGTATACAGTTGTTGGCCAAAAAGCTGATATTATGCTTATGATTTTACGCCCAACAATGGAAGAGTTAAATGAAATTGAGACAGAATTGAATAAAACAACATTAGCTGAATATATGGTTCCTGCATACTCTTACGTATCTGTTGTTGAACTAAGCAACTACCTTCCAGCTGATGAAGATCCATATCAAAACCCACAAATCTTAGCTCGCTTATATCCAGAACTACCAAAAGCAAATCACATTTGCTTCTATCCAATGGACAAGCGTCGCCAAGGTGAGGATAACTGGTACATGCTTCCGATGGAAGAACGTAAAAAAATGATGTACAGTCATAGTAAAATTGGTCGCCAGTACGCAGGTAAAGTACGCCAAGTTATTTCAGGATCTGTTGGATTCGACGATTTTGAGTGGGGCGTAACATTATTCGCTGACGATGTTCTTCAATTTAAAAAACTTATATATGAAATGCGCTTCGATGAAGTAAGTGCTCGTTATGGTGAATTCGGAACATTTTTCGTTGGAAACATTTTACCAGACGCAAAGGTAGAGAAATTTTTACACATATAAATCGTGAAAAAGGAACGAAATTCGTTCCTTTTTTTATTACCTTCTATATTTCTCTTCAAAAAACTGCTTTTCTCCGCAAATTTGAACAAAAATCGACAAATTCCTTTCAAATCCCTTACAAAATTGTAACCTTTCTATATCCAAATTTATGCTAAAATGGTACGAGCTACATGCTAATAACGATGCGAAGGTGATAATCTATATGAAGAAAATCTTGTCTATTTTACTAGTGTTTTTATTGTCAATTTCTTCCTTAGGAGTAACAACATCCCATGCGGAAGAAAAAATACACATTGAGGCCGCTGCTGCACTTCTATTTGATGCAGATACAGGAAAAATACTGCATGAACAAAATCCAGATGAATTGCTAGCTATCGCTAGTATGTCAAAACTAATTGTTGTTTATGCTGTATTAGAAGCAATTAAAGAAGGAAAAATCACTTGGGATACAAAGGTAAACATTTCTGATTACGCTTATGAAGTTTCACGTAATAATGAATTCTCTAACGTTCCGTTTGAAAAGGGACGTCAGTATACTGTAAGAGAATTATATCATTCAATCGTTATCTTCTCTGCAAACGGATCTAGTATTGCCTTAGCAGAACTTCTTGCAGGAAGTGAGAAAAACTTCTTAAATCTTGCAAATGAACATGCAAAAAAACTAGGGTTAAAGAAATATAAATTTGTTAACGCTACGGGGTTAAACAACGCTGACTTAAAGGGAAAACATCCTGAAGGAACAGATCCAAATGGAGAAAATTCCATGTCAGCTCGCGATATGGGTATGCTTTCAAAAGCAATGATTACAAAGTATCCAGAAATGCTAGAGGATACAAAACAAAGATTTAGAAACTTTCCAGATAATCATCCGAAACCAATTCGTATGGAAAACTGGAACTGGATGTTACCAGGTGCTGCTTTCTCTTATGAAGGAACAGATGGTTTAAAAACTGGTAGTTCTGATACTGCTGGATACGGATTCACTATTACAGCAAAACGTGGCGACCTACGCCTTATTTCAGTAATTATTAAAACAAAATCAATGGACGAACGTTTCACTGAATCTCGTGCATTAATTGAATATGGATTTAATAACTTTGAAAAACAAAAATTAAAAGTTGATAAGCACAATACAATCTCTGTAGTAAAAGGTAAAGAAGATCAAGTAACTGTTGCACCTGAAAAAGAAATAACAGTCATTACGAAAAAGGGTGACAAATCACCTTACAAAATTTCTACTGAAGCGGATAAATCACTCGCTGAAGATGGACATTTAGTCGCTCCTGTTAAGAAGGATGCAAAGGTAGGTTCCATCGTTCTAGAACCGACTGATAAATACGGATTTTTAGATGGAAATAAAAATATGAAAGTTACTGCAAAAACGACAGAAGAAGTTGAAAAGGCAAATTGGTTCGTATTAACAATGCGCTCTATTGGAGATTTCTTCTCAAACTTATGGTCTAAAGTATTTTAATGATGAAAAGCTAGCTCACGCTAGCTTTTTTTATTTTCCTCTCCCCATGTAAAACTTCGTTTGGTTGTCATATCTGAGTCCTTTTTCTCATACGTATGAACTAGTAATTGTTACACACTCCATCTAGAGATAAACCTCTTTCCACAAGGTATTCCAAAAAGAGAGGTGACACATAATGGGCGTTATTGCTTATAACGAAGAAGATGTAAAGTTGTTAGCTAGACTGATGCGTGCTGAAGCTGAAGGAGAAGGTCAACAGGGGATGTTGATGGTCGGAAATGTTGGGGTAAATCGTGTCCGCGGAAATTGTTTAGACTTTAAAAAAATACGTAATTTACGTCAAATGGTTTATCAAAATCCTGGTGGTTTTGAGGCAACACAAAAAGGGTATTTTTATCAACGTGCAAGGGAACAAGATATCGCTTTAGCAAGGCGAACGATTCAAGGACAACGTTTTTGGCCTGCCAATTTTGCTTTATGGTTTTTTAGACCTGAAGGCCCTTGTCCATCAACTTGGTATAATCAACAAAACTCTGGTCGCTTCAAAAAGCACTGCTTCTTCCAGCCATCTGGCGAAGATTGTCCTAGCGTATATTAAGGATTGATAATGAGGAGGGATTTTTGAATGGCACAGCAACAAAACCCGTATTACGGAACAGGTTTCTATCAACCATCTGGAACTTATGTACAACCGCAGCAAATGACTCCACAACAACAGCAACAACAGCAAGCAATGCAACAACAAGCGGCGCAAGCTCAATATGCTGTTTCTCAAGGCATGTTACCATTAGAACAATCCTATATTGAAAATATCCTTCGTTTAAACAAGGGTAAGCAAGCTACGGTTGTAATGACTTATGAACGTGGTAGCTCACTCGGTACCCAATCGTATACAGGTATTATCGAAGCAGCTGGTCGTGATCATATTGTAATTAGTGAGCCACAATCAGGGAAACGTTTTTTACTATTAATGATTTACTTAGATTATGTGGAATTCCCAGAAGAAATTACGTATTTACCTAGTCAACAAGCAACTTATGCTCCAAGACCATAAAAAAAGCTGGCATATGCCAGCTTTTGTTTTTTATAACCCTTTTACAACTGCAGTCCCGACTAAGATCCATGCTACGATAAAAGCTACACCACCAAGAGGTGTAATTGGGCCAAAGAACTTAATACCTGTCGTACTTAATGCATACAAACTGCCTGAAAACATAATAATCCCAGCTACCATAAGCCAGCCAGCAGTAGTTAAAAGTGATGATTGAATTTTATCCATTAATAAAGCAACTACGAATAGTCCACCTGCATGAAACATTTGATATGTAACACCTGTTTTCCAAACTTCTAACATTTTTGCAGAAACTTTATTTTCTAAACCATGTGCTCCAAAAGCCCCTAAAGCAACAGATAGCCCTGCTGCAATACAACCTAGTAAAAAGAAAATTTTCATCTTAATTCCCCTTTTTTTACCTTTATCATAAGCAATTTTTTCATATAAGCCAAACGATTTATCTTCTAGAAATCAAATAAAGAATTACCGTTTGCACCTTCTTCTTTTATATAAACAGGCTCTCCAGAAACCGGCATAACTGGTTGAACTGTCGTCATAGGCTGAGATCCAATTACTTGCGATGGAATCTCAGGTTCTCTATACATAGAAGGCTCAGCTTGTTCATCTAATAATAAATCACATAACGCTCGCACAACTAATAAATGCGCTTTTGATTGTTGTCCTTCACTGCTTTTTGCCTTTGCAATTTCATTCGCCATTTTATTTAAAATCTTATCGCTCGATATTTGCATTCCTTGTCACCTCATACTTTGTAGTTCTTTCTCAAATTGTCCCAGCTTCTCTACTGAACCAAACACTATTATCATATCATGTTCTTGTAGTTTTTCCTGCCCAGTCGGATTATGTATAACATTCCCATTTCTCAAAATCGCTAAAATTGTTACATCAAATTGATTTCTCACATCGCTCTCTAGTAACGATTTACTAGCTAAAATAGAGCCCTCGCCAACTGCAATTTCTTCAATTACAAATGACTGCTCCACGCCATACAGTACTGTATCAATATAATGAACTGTTAGTGGATTCGCAATACCTTTTGCAATATGAATTCCTGCCATGCTAGATGGATTAATCACCTTATTTGCCCCAGCCCGCTTCAATTTGTCTTCAGTTTCTGGTTTTTCTGCTCTTGCCACAATTTTAATTGCATCGTTTAATCCTCTTGCCGTTAATGTAATAAATACATTTTCAGCATCATTTGCTACGATGGCAACTAAACCAGCTGCCTTCGAAATTCCAGCATGATGTAACACTTCGTCTTCCGTTGCATCTCCGTGTACATACAAAAGTTTTTCCTTCTCTAATATGCTTTCATCTTTATCCACAACGACAAATGGAATTTTCTTTTCTTGCAATTCATGTACAACTTGAAGCCCTACTCTACCACAACCACATACAATAATATGATTTTGTAACTGTGCTATTTGCTTATCCATCTTCTTCCTCCGCACTGCATGAAATAAATTCCCTTCAATAATCATAGCTGCCACTACACCAATCGCATACGTAACAATGCCGACTCCAACCGGTATGATAAGAAGCGCAAAAACTTTTCCTGCCTGTGTTACAGGAACAGCATCTCCATATCCAACAGTTAATACAGTAATCATCGTCATCCAAAATGCTTGAAACAAACTAATCTCTTCGATCGCCATAAATCCTAACGTTCCTAGAATTACAACGAAGGTCATACATATAACGGCTATCCATAATTGCTTACGTGCATTCATATCGTGTTTCAACTCTTTTCTCTATCTACAATCTTTGCCAGTGCAAATGAAATACATATATACTAGATACGGAATCTATGAAAGAGGTTGATATAATGAAAACATTTCTTTCCGCCTTACAATGGGCGCTATTTATTTTAGCTGGGAGCCTTATTGTACCAATTAGCGTCGCAACTAATTATGGTCTCGATGGCGCTGAAGCTATTGCATTCGTACAAAGAACATTATTTGTTCTTGGCTTTGCTGGCCTACTGCAAGCTATATTTGGGCATAAACTTCCTATTCAAGAAGGTCCAGCAGGCCTTTGGTGGGGGATTTTCTCCCTTTATGCAAGTTTAGGTGTCGTATTATTTGGATCCAGCAATGAAACGCTGAAAGTCCTTCAGTATGCCTTCCTATTAAGTGGAATCATTTGTATTATTCTTAGCGTTTTTGGACTCATCGATAAACTAGTTCGCTATTTTACACCGACAGTCATTGGAACATATTTATTTCTTCTTGTCGCGCAACTTAGCGGTTCCTTCCTAAAAGGAATGTTCGGCCTTGACGGACAACATACAGAAGTACAAGCTAACGTATTTATTCTTTCACTCATTGTTATTTTACTATCCTTTTTCATCATGAAGCTACCTATTATTGGACAATATTCCGTTCTTTTCAGTATCGTCTGCGGCTGGATATTATTCGCATGCTTCGGATTATCTAATCCAGTAACGCCTGTGACCGATATAATCCGTTTTCCGTCTCTGTTTGTTTTCGGAATGCCTCGTATTGAATGGAACATGGCAATTACGGTAGTTTTCGTTACACTATTACTTCTAACAAATATGTTGGCAAGTATTCGCGTTGTCCAAAAGATTGTCTCTAAGTATGAAAAAAATGCAGCACCAGATCGCTTCAAACAAGCCGGCATTATAACAGGAATCAATCAATTGCTAGGGGGTCTTTTTTCAGCTATTGGACCTGTCGCCATTTCTGGATCAGCAGGCTTTATCGCAACGACTAATATTTATAAGCGACTCCCATTTATGTTAGGATCAAGCTTTATTATTCTCGTTAGTATATTCCCGAAGATTACTTCATTCTTTGCGGCAATCCCTGTCGCAGTCGGATATGCTGCCATTTATCCTGTATTTGCAAGCATGATTGGTCTTGCCTTTCGCGAATACGAAACAGTACAAGATAAAGAACGATTGTTTAAAGTAGCAGGTCTTTCAATCTTTACAGGAGTCGGGGTTATGTTTGTTCCAGCAGGGGCATTTTCTACGCTCCCACCATTTTTAGCATCGTTTTTAAGTAACGGTCTCGTTCTTGGATCTGTAATGGCAATTTTACTTGAAATACTATTTTCTCGTTCAACAGAAAAACAACCATCGTAAATTGGAAAACTTCCATTATTGCACTCTATCTTTAGAGTTGTTACGATAATGATAAAGTGAAAGCTAATCAGGCGTTAGCGATATAAATTATCATGGGCAACATGCTCATGGTAATTTATACTAACAATGTAGAACCTTTCCTAACTTCATATGAAGAAGTTCGATGTCTTACTATATATTCCCCAATATCTTCATAAAACTTTATTTCTATTTCAACAAAGAGAGGAATTTTCAATATGACTTATAAAATGATTGTTTTAGATTTAGATGATACTTTATTACGTGACGACCATACTATTTCACCTCGTACGAAAGAGGCTCTAATGACTGCACAAGAGCAAGGTGTAAAGGTTGTACTTGCTTCTGGACGTCCAACCTTCGCAATGCGTGCAATTGCAAAGGAATTACATTTAGAAGAGTACGGTAGCTTCATTCTTTCCTTTAATGGCGCAAAAATTATTAACTGTAAAACAGATGAAGAGTTATTCAGTAGTACGTTATCCCCTGAAATCGTTCACAGTCTATATGATATTAGTAAAGAAGAAAATGTATGGATTCACACATACATTGGCGACGATATTATCACTGAAAAAAACAACTCTTATACAGAAATTGAAGGTCAAATTACGGGTATGCCAATCGTAGAAGTAAATAACCTGAAAGAATCTGTACAACAACCAGTTGTAAAAGTATTGATGGTAGAAAATCCAGAGCATTTACAAACGGTAGAAGCAAAACTACAAAAACAGCTAGAAGGCCAATTAAGCGTGATGCGTTCGAAACCATTCTTCTTAGAATTTACTGAAGCCGGTGTTACAAAAGGAACGAGCTTAAACAAACTGATCCAAAAACTTGGCATTAAGCGTGAAGAAGTTATCGCAATGGGTGATAGCTATAACGACCAAGCTATGATTGAATTTGCTGGTCTTGGTGTTGCAATGGGCAATGCACCAGATGATATTAAAGAAATTGCAAACTACGTAACAGATACAAATATGAACGATGGCGTTGCAAAAGTAGTTGAGAAATTTGTACTAAAAACCGAGGTACTTGTTTAATATTTTCATTCACAAAACCTATTTGAAGTCAAATACTTCAAATAGGTTTTTATTTAAATTACCACGCTTTTGTGACTATATTTTGAACTTTGCACTATTCTCGTAGTGTAAACTTTCTTTTTGTATATAATGAAACAAAATAGACTATTTTATTTTGAAAAAGAATACAAATTTACTATATACAAGCATACGTTAAAGGAGGCTATTTCATGTTATCTACACCGATCGGACGATTAAGAGCAATCGGCTTAATTGAGGGGATTTCTTTCCTATTACTATTATTTGTAGCAATGCCATTAAAATATTTCGCAGGATTTGCAACAGCCGTTAAAATTACAGGTATGGCTCATGGTGTTTTATTTATTCTATTCATCTTTGCGGTAATTCAAGTAACAATCGTACACCGCAAATCAATTGCATGGGCACTTGGGGCATTTGTTTCATCAATTATTCCATTTGGCACGTTTGTACTAGATGCAAAATTAAAGAACGAACAACAATAACAAAAAGGTAGTTAACAACTGTTAACTACCTTTTCTATTTATAGATTTGGAATTTCCCAATCAATTTCTCTCTCACCCATATTAGCTAAAATCGTATTTACTTTAGAGTATGGTTTACTACCAAAGAAACCACGTCTTGCTGATAGTGGGCTTGGATGTACAGATTCGATAATATGATGCTTCGTATTCGTAATTAACTTTTTCTTCGCCTGTGCATGACGTCCCCACAATATGAAAATAACTGGGTTTTCACGTTCATTTAATAGCTCAATTACACGATCTGTGAAATGCTCCCATCCTTTCCCTTTATGAGAATTCGCCTCACCTTGACGAACTGTTAATACCGTATTTAATAATAAAACTCCTTGTTCTGCCCACTTTACTAAATAACCGTTATTCGGGATTTCATAACCATATTCATCTCGGAGTTCTTTATACATATTTAACAATGACGGTGGCGTTTTAATACCGGGTTGTACCGAGAAGCTTAAACCATGCGCTTGATCCGGTCCGTGGTATGGATCTTGTCCTAAAATAACGACCTTTGTATTTTCATAACTTGTATACCCTAGAGCACTAAAAATATTTTCTAGCTTCGGATACACAACATGTGTACTGTACTCTTCTTTCAAAAAACCAGCCAGCTTGTGATAATATTCTTTCTCAAATTCTGGCGCCAATAAAGAACCCCAATCATTTTTCAAAACATTTTTCATGCGTTCACTTCCCGTCCAATTAATTCACCATATCCTGCTTTGTAAATACTACAAACGAAATAATAAGGGACACAACAGCCCAAACAGTTAAATTCATTAAAGAAAACCCCATCGATAACCCTTGTAATGCAGGTAATTTCCCTGATAGATAATCTGTTAATGATAGATTCACACTAAAAATATATTTCGCGCCTTCCCATGATGTTGCGAATGAGCTTAAAATACCACCTGCGATTAATGCCGCTAACATAACGCCCATACCAGCTGGTGTATTTCGAATTAAAACAGAGACCATAAACGAGATAGTTCCGACAACGATAGCAACAAACCAAGCTAATCCATATGCCATCAAGATATATTGCCACTGCGGAATAAGATGTACAAAATTCGTATTTAACGTTTCCTTATCAATAACAAACCCTGTTAAAACAGGTAAATTCCATCCCGAGTATCCAAATACAAGCCCTGATAATACGTAAGCAAACAAACCGACAAGGAGCAGTATAAGTGAAATGAAAAATAACATCGTCACGTACTTACTAAGGAGTATTTTCCAGCGCCGAATCGGCCGCGTAAGTAGCATCTTCATCGTTCCATCACTTCGTTCTCCTGAAACAATATCAATAGCGACAATCATTACAAGCAGCGGAATAAATAATGTAATTCCTTGCTCAATAAACGCCCTTACAAAAGTCGGTGCGCCCGGTGCCATCGGGTTAATATCATGATCTAAATAATATTGTTGCTGCTCCACTCTTACCTTCAGCCAATCCCGCCATTCTTCCGGTAGTCTAGAATTGTTCAAGCGGTTTTGAGAATCAACAATTTGTTGTTGCAACGAAACTTTCCAATCCGTTGTACCTAGCCTTTTTTGTGTCGTTTCTATTTCACGATACTGCGCATACACAAAGAGCGGGATTAAGATGGCTAAAATAAGCATGACAACAAAAATACGTTTCTTACGATAAATTTTCTCCGATTCATTTAAAACTAGATTCGCAAATTCACGCATGCTGCTCACCCCTTGTGAGTTCAATAAATAAATCTTCTAGCGTAAATACAAGCTCTTTAACACTATGCACATCCACCCCATGTTCTACAAAATGTTTATTCCAATTACTTATAGATTTGATATCCATACGGCATAGTAATCGATTACCTTCTATGCCTACTTCTCTTACTTCCTCAGCATCTTCTAGCATATCTTTCGCCTTAGAAATCGGTGTAACAATCCATTCTACACGATCACTTGCTGTTTTAATTAACTCTTCAATCTTGGCAACTGTTATCATTTTTCCTTTATGAATAATCGCAACCCGATCGCATATCATTTGTACTTCGCTTAGCAAGTGACTTGAAATAAACACACTCATATTTTCTTCTTTCACAAGCTTATGTATAAATTCCCTAAGTTCTCTAATTCCAGCTGGATCTAAACCATTTGTTGGCTCATCTAATATGAGCAATTTTGGATTTCCAAGAAGCGCTTGCGCAATGCCAAGGCGCTGTTTCATACCGAGTGAGTACGTTTTTACTTTATCGTGAATTCTTTCATCTAAATGAACCATTTGAGCAATTTCAATAATACGTTCATCTGATATATTACCTAACATACGGGCAAATTGTTTTAAATTCTCCCATCCCGTTAAATATGTATACAGTTCAGGGTTTTCAACGATACTCCCAATTTGACGCATCGCTTCTCTGAAATTTTCCTTAATAGAATAACCACCGATAGAAATTGTACCCTCTGTTTCTTTAATCAATCCAACTAACATCCGAATAGTAGTTGTTTTTCCAGCGCCATTTGGTCCTAGGAAGCCAAACACTTCTCCTTGCTTTACATCGAAGGAAATATTCTCTACAATAGTCTTCTTTCCAATTACCTTCTTCACGTCTCGTACAGAAAGTATCGTCGTCATTTTACCCCTCCTTGTTCTAGTTTTAATTTACTCGCAACATTTTGAACTAATCGGTCCGCCATATATGTATACCCTACTTCATTCGGATGGAAATGATCGGAGTATAATAAATCTTTCCCGCGGTTTTGGAATAAATCAAATGTCGGTGTAATATAAACACTTTTATTATTTAGCGCTAACTTTTCTAGAGATGCATTCCAGTCTACAACAATGTTTGATGATCCTTTTAAATCTTCTACATCTTCAAAAGGATTGTATAAACCAAGCCAAAAAATAGGACTATCTGTATTGAACTTACGAATTTCTTCTATAATTTTCTTCGCTTCATTTTGGAACGTTTCTGTATCAGGACGGTATGTTTCTAAATCTATCTTTCCGAGCGATTCCCATCCTGGAAATAAATCATTTCCTCCTATTGTTAAAACGATTACATCTGCTTGCCTAATTGAATATTGAGCGCCACTACTCTCCATTTGTTTTAATAAGTCGGGCATTTTTGCACCACTAACAGCTAAGTTAGTTAAAGCAACCTTTTGCTTATAATCTTTTTGTAAATCTTCTTTCATCCGTCCAATATAGCCAATTCCTTCTTTATCACCAACACCGCGTGTTAATGAATCACCTAGACTAACAATTTGTAACGCTCCCGTTTTCTTTTTCTGTTTTGCCACTACATCGGTCTTTTTAATTAAATTTGAAGCTTTCGGATTTAACACATCATTTACACCTGAAACAAAGCCATATGCAAATAAACAGAAAGATGCAATTGTGATGAGTAGAATTACTTTTACTACTTTTGATCTCATATCAAAACCCCTTTTAGCCCTCATAGATTGTCCATAATTATACCAAACGCAATTTTGAAAAGCGATTTTCACACCTTGTCTATTATGTTGTTTCCCTATGTACTAATTCTGGCAATAACTCTACGTGCTTTACATCTATTTTCTCATCATTAATCTTTTCATATAATAATTCGAATGCCTTCACACCAACATTTTTACTACAATACGAAATCGTCGTAATGCCTAAAATATCTGCCACACCTTGATCATCACAACCAATAATCGTAATATCTTCTGGAATACGAATGCCTTGTTTTTTCGCTTCCGTTACCATTCCCGCTGCAATATGATTGCAAGATACAAGAAACGCTGTCGGTTTTACTGACATATGGGTCCATTCCCTAATTACATTACGCCCATCCTCCACCGTAAAACAGCCTTTAAATTTCCAGTCCTCTATCGGTGTTACAGCAATTAGTTGAAGCGAATCCTCATATGCTTGTTTTCTTCTCTGGCTATTAATGCTATTACTTCTTCCAATGCAATACCCAATACTTGTATGGCCGGCATCTATTAAGCTCTTCATCCCGCGCGAAAAGACTTTATAGTAATCAATATGCACACTCGAAATGAAATTCGAATCTATTTCTTCACACATAACAATTGGACCAAATTTCGTATATTCTTCAAGCTTTTCCTTACTATTCGCCCGGGAGCATATAATAACCCCATCAAGCTTTTTCATTTTTAACATATTCAAAATTTCTAATTCTCTTTCCTCACTATAATTCGTCTGACAAAGCATCATATTATAATTATTTTTTGCTGTTTCCTTTGATATCCCCTCGATAATAGCACTATAATATTGATCATTTACGTGCGGTAATAAAACGCCAATGACATTCGTTTTTCCTTTCACTAAATGAATTGCATTCACATTTTGCGTATAATTTAATTCTTCTATAATTGCTAAAATTTCTTTTCGTTTCTGTTCATTCACATATGGATGATTATTCAGTACACGTGAAACAGTTGAAACAGATACCCCAGCAAGTTCAGCAATCTTTCTTATATTCGTCATTTCATTTTCCCCTTCTCTGCAAAAATTCTCCCTTGACCTGGTAAGCTTTCCACAATATATCCTTTCCTAGCAAATACATTTTGAAAGGATATACAACTATGCTTCGATTCAGATTAGAATATATATTTTTCATTGGTGGTCTACTCACTCTCGCCATCGGTATTAATATGATGACGACAATTACTTCCTTTGGACTTAGCCCTTATGATTCCTTCTTTATTGCACTATATCAAAATTTTGGGATAAGTATCGGTTTTTGGATTTTCATGATTAATTTTGCATTTACACTTATCGTACTCTTTTGGAATAAAAAACAAATAACAATTGGTACCATTGTAACGATGGTTCTTATTTCGCTTTTTGTTGATTGGATTGGTTCCATTACAACTATTATGGACGCTATCCGCTCTCTTCCAAAATATATAACACTTATTTGTGGAAATCTATTTGTTGGAGCTGGGATTGGTCTTTACGTCTCTACAAACCTTTGCGCGGCGCCTCAAGAAGCTTTCGTTTTGACGGTTGCTGAGAAAAAGAAGTGGACATTTAGAAGAACAGAAATTTCGTTAGCGTTTTTATTTTTAACATTAAGCTTCCTATTAGATGGACCTATCTATTTTGGAACAATCATCTTATCTTTTACAACAGGCTGGATTATCCAAGCATTTATTCAAGTTGGTACGCAAATTTTAAATAGAAAAAAACCTATTAAGCAGGCTGCTTAATAGGTTTTTTATTAGGGGAGATGCTACTTTGCATCTCCTTCAATTCGGTAATTTGCTTTTAGACAATCTATTTCTTCATACCCTTGCAACGTATGTAGAATATAATCATAATCAGCAAGAGATGCACGATGCGTTACAATTACAATTTCAGCTTTTCCTTTCTCTTCAAGTGGCATTTGAATAATCTTTTCAAAGCTAACACCACGCTCAGAGAACAATGAAGTAATTTTTGCAAATACACCAATTTCATCTTTTACATGAAGTCTTAAAAATTTCTTCACAACAATTTCGTCTGGCTCTTTTAATACCTTTTTATACTGCGGGGATACCGCGCTATTTCCGTTGACACCTAATCGAATATTTTGCATGACAGCTACTAAATCCGAAACAACAGCTGTTGCTGTGGGTAAACTTCCTGCACCTGGTCCATAAAACATCGTTTCCCCCACCGCTTCACCGTACACATATACAGCGTTATATTCGTTTTGTACGGCCGCAAGAGGATGTGTATTTGGAAGTAGCGTTGGTTCAACTGTAACTTCTAATTTTTCACCATCTCGCTTCGCAAGACCGATTAATTTAATCGTGTAACCTAAACTCTTACTGTATTCAATATCTTCTTCTGTAATAGAAGTAATTCCTTTTACCTTCACATCTCCAAGCTCCACATTTGTAGAGAAACCAAGGGTAGCCAAAATCGTCATTTTTCTTGCTGCATCTAAACCTTCCACATCTGATGTTGGATCTGCTTCTGCAAATCCAAGTTGTTGGGCTTCTTTTAACACGTCGTTATATGCTCTCCCTTCATCTGACATTTTCGTCAAAATAAAATTTGTCGTTCCATTTACAATTCCCATTACTTTCGTAATAAGATCTGAAGAAAGTCCTTCTACGATACTTCGTAAAATCGGGATCCCTCCGGCTACACTTGCTTCATAAAACAAGTCTGCTTTATTATCTTTTGCTACCGCTAAGAGTTCCGCCCCATGTAACGCCATTAAATCTTTATTGGCAGTTACAACATGCTTTCCACTTTGTAAAGCTTGCAAAATATATGCTTTTGCATCATCAATGCCACCCATCACTTCGATGACAACGTCAATATTCGGATTATCTAAAATTTCATTTGCATCTTGTGTTAATAGAGTAGAAGGTACCTCTACTTCTCTCTCTTTTTCAATATTTTGTACTAGTACTTTCGTTACTTTCACGGGACAACCCACTTGATGTATGAGTCTCTCTTGATGATCTGTAATAATACGAACTACACCGCTACCAACTGTCCCAAGACCTAATAAGCCAACTTGAATTTCCTTCATAATACTGTCCACCCCTCAAAAATTGTGTTTAGATGAAATTATATGAGTAAAAAATCTGAAAAACAATGTTTTTTGAACATTCGGAAAAATATAAGTTAATTTTTACAAAGAAAACGTTGCCACGTGTTACACAATCTTTTTTTTATAATACATAAGGGGTTTCTTGATACACGTAATAATTCAGCCAATTAGAGAATAATAGATTCCCATGACTTCTCCACCTTACAAGCGGTTTCTCATTTGGGTTATTATGCTTAAAATAATTTTTCGGCACATCAATATTTAACCCTTTGTCGCGGTCTCGTTCGTATTCTTCTTTTAACGTATCACAACTATATTCACTATGCCCGAGCGCGAACACTTGTCTTCCTTCTTGCCCAATAACAAGGTGGACACCCGCTTCCTCAGAGTTTGCTAATAATGTTAATTCTGTCACCTCTCTAATATCACTCTCTCGTACTTCTGTATGACGAGAATGCGGGGCGAAAAACAATTCATCAAACCCTTGTAGCAATTTCACATGTTGCTCACGGACTTCATGTTCAAATACACCGAACATTTTTTCCTTAAGAGGATACTTTGGAACGCCATAATGATGATACAAACCAGCCTGTGCCCCCCAGCAAATATGAAGCGTAGATGTTACATTCTTTTTTGAATACTCCATAATACGTTTAAGCTCTTCCCAATAATCTACCTCTTCAAAAGAAAGAGTTTCAACTGGTGCTCCCGTAATAATCAATCCATCAAATTTCTCATTCTCAATATCACGGAATGTTTTATAGAAGCTCGTTAAATGTTCCTGTGCTACATTACGGGACAAATGTGATTCCATATGAAGTAAATGAACATCTAATTGCAACGGCGTGTTGCCAATTAAACGAAGTAATTGCGCTTCTGTGTCTTGCTTTGTAGGCATTAAATTTAATATAGCAATTTTCAATGCCCGGATATCTTGTGTTTCTGCTCGCTCCTTCGTCATTACAAAGATATTTTCCTCCTGCAACACTTTGCGAGCTGGTAAATCTTTATCAATTATGATCGGCATGTTCTTTGCCTCCGACTAGCGCTGCTTCTAAATCTGCAATAATATCAGAAACATCTTCTATACCAACTGATAAACGAATTAAATCTGATGTAACGCCAGCTAAACGCTGATCTTCAGCACTTAATTGTCTATGCGTCGTGCTAGCAGGATGTATAACGCAAGTCCGTGCATCCGCTACATGTGTTACGAGAGTTGCTAGTTTTACATTTGCGATAAATTCTTTCGCTGCCTCTAATCCTCCCTTAATGCCGAATGTTAAAACACCACTAGCACCTTTTTTCAAATACGTTTGTGCTAACGAGTAATTTTCATTACTATCTAGTCCCGGATAATTCACCCATTCAATACGTTCATGGTTAGCAAGCCACTTAGCAACTGCAAGAGCATTTTCACTATGACGCTCCATTCGTAAATGCAGCGTTTCTAAGCCAATATTGCTAATATACGCATTGAATGGGCTCATACAGTTTCCGTAGTCTCTTAATAATTGAACACGTGCCTTCACAATATAAGCTGCTGCACCAAAATTTTGAACGTAACTTACGCCGTGATAACTTGGATCCGGTTCAACAAGTTCAGGATATTTCCCATTTGTCCAATCGAAGTTCCCTCCGTCAATGACAATACCGCCTAAAGAGCTTGCATGACCATCGATATATTTCGTCGTAGAATGAACGATAATATTTGCCCCGTGCTCAAATGCTTGGCATAAATAAGGTGTCGCTAATGTATTATCCACGATAAAAGGTACTTCTAACTCTTTCGCTGCATCTGAAAATTCTTTGAAATTTAAAACGTTCATCGCTGGATTTCCTAGCGATTCTGCATAAACAAGCTTCGTCTTATCATTAGCAAGAGCCACGATTTCATCAGCAGTTAAATTTGGATTAAAGAACGTAACATCGATACCAAGCTTACGCAAACTCACCCCAAATAAATTAAACGTCCCGCCGTAAACTGTGGAAGAACAAAGCAAGTGGTCTCCGCTACTACAAATATTTAAAACAGCAAGCATAATAGCAGCCTGCCCAGAAGCCGTCGCAACAGCTCCTACACCACCCTCTAACTCCGCTAATTTTTGCTCAAATGCAGCTAGAGTAGGATTTCCAATACGCGTATATATATATCCTTCTGCCTCTAAATTAAATAGTGCTGCTAAATCATCCGAAGTATCATATTTATACGTTGTACTTTGATAAAGTGGCAAAACACGCGGTTCACCATTCTTTGGTGTATAGCCACCTTGCACACAAATTGTTCCTTTTCCCCATGATTCTCCCATCTCTCATTCTCCTTTCTTCTATGCAAAATAAAAAAACTGCTCCTTTCCTGAAAACAAGAAAGGAGCAGTTTGAAAACACGCTCTAAAGGCTCTTTCTTATCTCTCAGGATTTATTACCTGCAGGATTTGGCACAATTCCGTTATACGGCTGTTGCCAAGGTTTCATCGGGCCTGTCCCTCCACCTTTTCTTGATAAGACTATGCAATTACCGTTGATTTTATAGCAATAATTTCCTAATGTCAATCAGTTTTTCTGAATGTTCTAAATTAACTACAAAGGATTTGACATACATAACAAAAGAAATATATTCCATATCCCTTTGAAAAAGACCTTTTAAAACCCACGATTACTATATAGAATTAAGTAAGTAGTTTAACTGTATACATTTCAAATTCTCACGAGACCCCAATATATTGAATAAGCCAACCTCTCAAAAAGATACTATACATATTCATTTCATTTCGCAGGAGCATATTTAATCCTTTCGACATTACAACTTACATAACGGAGGTATAACATGACAAACACAAAAGACATGCACTATATACTCGTCCTATACGGCATTCTTTTAGGCTCTATAGTAGGAGCAACAGTCTGGCTATTTTTAGTTACAATAAATATCGGCATTCACTTTATTTGGGGATACTTGCCTACTATTTTCTCTTCTCCCCCGTATTACACTATTTGTGTAACAACTATCGGTGGTATTCTCGTCGGTTTAACTCAAAAATACTTCGGCACATATCCACGTCTTATGCCGGAAGTAATGGGTGAATATAAAAAAACAGGTAGAATTGAATATCGTTTCGTACATAAAGCTACTTTAACTGCGATTATCGTTTTAATATTTGGAGCTAGCTTAGGTCCCGAAGCAGCACTTGTTGGCATTATCGGTGGACTTTGTACATGGATAGGAGATCGCTTTACATTCGCCTTAAAAGGAATGAATGAACTAACAGAGGTTGGAATTGGTGCTACTTTAAGTGTAATTTTTAACGCGCCATTATTCGGTTATTTAGCTCCAAATGAAAATGAGGGTGAGCAAATTAACGAATTTTCTAAAGGAAAAAAAGCAATTGTATATTTAGCTACCACTTTCGCTGGTTTTTCCGTTTATTTATTACTTAGTAAATTCGATAATCGTGGATCCTTTATCGTTGATTTTGGAGAAGGTTCCCTTTCTCTTAATGAATGGATTGCCTTTCTACCACTTGCTAGTATTGGTGCTATAGTTGGCTTCTTTTATTTCAAATTAGAATTCACATTAGAGAAATTAATCCATCCCTTAAAAGAATATAAACTATCACTTGGAATTATCGGTGGTATTTTATTAGGAATTACAGGAACTTTTCTCCCTTACACGTTATTCTCAGGAGAACATCAATTAAAAGATTTAGTCGTTGAATGGAGCCATTTATCCTTCTGGGTACTACTTCTTTCAGGGGTTTTAAAATTATGTATTACTGCCGTTTGTTTGAATACAGGTTGGCGCGGTGGACACATTTTCCCAATTATATTTGCTGGATCTAGTATCGGATATGCTATAGCGTCCATTATCCCTATAGATCCAATTGCTTCGGTAGCCATCGTCACAACAGCAATTTCAAGCTATGCATTAAGAAAACCAATTGCTATAACATTACTATTACTCATGTTTTTCCCGCTCAATTTACTACTACCGATGCTTGGAGCGGCAGCGATTGGTAATGCATTTCCACTTCCTAAAAACAACGAAGCTACAAGCGAATAAAAATAGGCAGTAGGGACAAAAGTTCCACTGCCTATTTTTATTACACACGTTGCTTCAATAGTGCGTATAACTCTTCAAAATTTTGCACTTCATATGTTGGCACAACCTCGCTATGATTTGATTTCTTTTCTCGATTAAACCAACAAGTATCAATTCCCGCTGCATATCCGCCTTTAATATCAGCACTTAACGAATCCCCAATAATAAGCCCCTTTTCTGGAGAAAAATTAGGAATTCGTTCAAAAACATAATCAAAATACTCTTTCATCGGTTTTTGGAATCCTGTATCCTCAGAAACAAAAATATCTTGAAACAAGGCATGTAATCCTGCATTACGTAAACGTTTATCTTGCGTCTGAGAAATACCGTTCGTCACAATATATAAATCGTACTCACTTTGAATTTGACTTATGAATTCAAATGCGCCTTGCATGAGCTGATTTCCTTCTTCTAAGTAGCTACGATAATTATTTTCGAATAATATCCCATCTACCTCTTCCCCATATTCTTTCAACAAAATCGAAAATCGTGTATTTAAGACTTCATCACGATTTATTTCCCCTTCTTCAAAAGCCTCCCAAAGGCGTTTATTAATTTTTTTATACTGCGCTTCAACCTCTCTAGTTAGATTAATCCCTCTCTCTTCAAACAGCATACGTAACGCCACTTTCTCCGCCTTTTGAAAATCTAACAATGTATCATCTACATCGAATAACAATGTTTTATATTTTTTCATAAGCACTTCACACCCTCTTTTCTACAAAAATAAATTTACGTAAATCGTATCATTCCTTCTTGTAAACATAATAGGAGATATCTCATACTAAGCAGGAGGTGAAAACATGAAAGTTAGCAAAAATAGCGAAGAAATCTCTCATTACATGCAAACTTCCAACTTCCATACCCTTTTTTCTTTTAATGTCTTACCATATGTTGAACTACACTCCTTTCAAAAGAAAGAAAGAATATGTAATGAAGGCGTTGATGTTCCTTATCTTTATTACTTAATTTCCGGGAAAGCAAAAATATATATGAGTCACAAAAACGGGAGGGTCTCCTTAATTAACTTTATTCAAGAACCTTCGTTCATTGGGGAATTAGGGTTAATCGGCGTTGAATCCGTTACGAAAACGGTGGAAGTGATTGAAGATTGTATGTGCTTGGCACTCCCTCTTAAAGATTGTCAGCATCTTTTATTGCAAGATCCTATCTTTCTACAGAAACTATGTAAATTTATCGGCGAAAAAACAATTACCCGAACAGAAAGTTACGCCAAAAATAATAGTTATCCGTTCGAAAACCGGTTAGCGGCATTTATTCTATTAACAGAACAAAATAACAGTTATACAGAGAAACATACCGAGGCTTCGGAATACTTAAATGTCAGCTATCGTCATCTTTTATATGTATTAAACCAGTTTTGCCAACAAAATTACTTACAAAAGGACGGAAGAACCTATTACATACAAGATCGAATTCAATTAGAAACACTAGCTGATGAACTTAAAATATAAAAAAGCAGCATTAACGTTTATATGTTAATGCTGCTTTTTGCGAGTGACGATTCTATTTTCAATTAAAATTTGCTTGCTACTTTAGCTGCTTCTTCAAGACCCGCTGTAATGATTTCTTCTGCTTTATCTGGGAATTGATTATGTCCTTCAATAACTACTGTTTCCATGTTTGTTGCACCGAAGAAGCCCATCATACTTGCTACGTATTTAACAGCCATTTCTACTTCTGCTGCTGGACCTTCAGAATATACACCACCGCGCGCGTTTAATAATGCAATCTTCTTATCTCCAATTAGACCAACTGGACCTTCTGGCGTATATTTAAACGTTTTTCCAGCTCGGTTTAAATAATCAATATATGTGTGCAATACTGCTGGGATTGTTAAGTTCCATAATGGGAAACCGAAAACGACTTTATCAGCTTCTAAAAATTGATTTAAATACTTATCAGCAACTGCTACTGCTTTTGCTTCCTCTTCAGTTAAATCAAATCCTTTACCTGCTTTGAATGTACCATTAATCATATCTACGCCTACATATGGTAATTCTTCTTTATATAAATCAAGTTCTACTACTGTATCATTTGGATGTGCTTCTTTATAGTTTGCTAAAAATGCCTCGTATAATTTCACACTAACTGCTTGTTCCGCCGGGCGGTTGTTTGCTTTTACAAATAAAACTGTTTCCATTGTTTTTCCTCCTAGTACTCACTCTTCTGTTGTTATATGCTTTCAAAAAAGGTATCCCTTGTAATTGTTGTTTTGTTGCTTACAAACATATTTTATCTTTATATCAGGACAATTTCGTCCTCACATAGACGTATTTTTCCATAAAAAAAGTCCACCTTCTAAAGGCGAACTAGGTCTTACGACTTTTGTCTTATACAATTCCATTTTTCACTGCATACAATGCCGCTTGCGTGCGATCAGATAAATTCAACTTACTCAAAATACTACTTACATGAGCTTTTACCGTTTTTTCTGTAATAACTAAAACGGAAGCGATCTCTTTATTACTCATCCCCTTCGCTAATAGCTGCAACACTTCATTTTCCCTCGCTGTTAACACATCAACTTGAATAGAAGGTTCTTCTTCTTTTTCTTCCATAGGTAATGTTTGAGAGAGAAGAGCATTTGCTATATCCGGATGTAATTGAATATTACCTTTATATGCGCTTCGAATAGCTTCAACAAGCTGATCCGGTTCTACATCTTTTAAAATATAACCGCTTGCTCCCGCCCTTAACGCTGGTAAAACATGCGCCTGATCAGAGAAACTAGTTAATACAATTACTTTCACATTTGGATATTCTTTTTTGATGCACGCCGTCGCCTCGACACCATCCATTTCGGGCATATATAAATCCATTAGTACCACATCAGGATTTGTCTCCCCTACTTTCACTAATGCTTCTTTCCCGTTATTTGCTTCTCCAACTAACGCTAAATCTTCCTGTGTACTCAAGAAAAATGCTAGCCCTTTTAAAACGACTGTATGATCATCAACTAACAATACTTTTATTTTCACAAACTTCCCTCATTTTCACATCATAATGGTACGTTTACTTTTACACTTGTTCTTTTCTTATCACTTACGATTTTAATTGTTCCACCAACTAATTCTACTCTTTCACGCATCGTAGTCATACCGAGTGATTTCTTCTCTTTTATATTCTTTTCTACAAAGCCGTTTCCTTGATCGACTATTTCTAATAATACATTCTTCTCCGTCACTTTGAAATAAATCGCAGCTTCTCTGACATTCGCATGTTTACTTACGTTATTTAAAGCTTCTTGTCCAATTCGCCATAGCGCTTCCTCTACTACGCGCGGCAAATCACGAACACCTGTAACTTGTTCCCGAATTTTCAATCCCAAACTTTCGCCATATTGCTTTAAAGCTGGTAATAATCCTTTCTCTAATCCCGCTGGACGTAGTTGCCAAATTAACGTCCTCATTTCTTTTAAAGCTCCTTGCGATAACTCACGTATCTCATGCAAAGATTGATCTACCTTTTCATTTCTCCCCTTTAAGACAGCTTCGGCACCTTTCGTCATAAAAGTTAATGAAAACAACTTTTGTGAAACAGAATCATGCAAATCTCTTGCTAAACGATTACGTTCTTCCATTCGTACAAGTTCTCGGCGCTTTTCATTTAACCTTAAGTTCTCTATCATTAAAGATATATGGTTTGCTAACGCCTGTACTACATCTATCGTATTTATATCAAATTCTCCATTATTCGAACTTACACTTAATACGCCAAATATATGATCTTGAATGTGTATGGGAATGGCAATAACTGCACGATTAGGATGTACGATATTCCCAACCTGACTCTTTAACAAAACAGGTTCTTCTTTTTTCAGCACTTCCTGTGCTGCTGAATTCAAATCCTCTTGCAACTCATCTATCTTATACGAAGCTCTTACAGCAAGTTCATTTTCTTCTCTAATAAAGAATACAACTTGCTCCCATAGAAATAACTTCCCTATTTGTTTTACAATCTCCTCAGGCAATGCATTAAATTTATGAATCGTCCTTAAAGCTTGAATAAAACGTTCTAACTTTACATAATAATGAGCCCTTCTCTTTTCATTCTCATACAATTTTGTACGTTTTAACGCTGTTCCAATTTGGAAAGCAACTGATTGTAATAACACTAATTCTTCTTCAGAAAAATGTGTTTTACCCGGGCTAGCGACATTTAATACGCCAAATTCATCTTCTCCCGCTTTTAGCGGCACTGTCGCATGATGCACGATTCCTTCTGTATCTCCCCAGTTATATTCAATCGCATTATTAATCCTCTTACATTCAATAATATTAACGGCTCTCTCTAGTTTCCCTTCCACAAATCGGTGTAAACACCAGCAATTCCCCTCACACATCGGTCGTTTATTTTCAAATCTTAATCCCTCTGGCAATTGATAATCGATTAATTTTGTATATCTACCATTTTCATCCGCAAGAAATATCCATCCTGTCGTTAAACCCGTTACATGCAATAGTTTTTCCAATACAGCTTGCATCACATGATATGTATCATTTGAAGTGTTCAACGTCTCTGCAATCTCTTTTAATATAACTAATTCATTTGTACGATTTTCTTGAAACATAACTCGTCTCCTACATACAAGATTTTCAATAGCTCCTAAAATAAATCATCTACTTTTCACTTTGTACTTATTCGTAACATTGATATAATGGTGAAAACATAGTTTTCATTATATCACTTGAGGGGGCTTTCATAATGACATTAAATAAAGCACTTACTATCGCTGGTTCTGACACAAGTGGCGGTGCTGGTATACAAGCAGATTTAAAAACATTTCAAGAACTTGGTGTATACGGAATGACATCTCTTACGACAATCGTAACGATGGATCCACATAACGGTTGGGCACATAACGTATTCCCAATCCCAGCTTCTACATTAAAACCACAATTAGAAACAACAATTGAAGGTGTTGGCGTAGATGCTCTAAAAACAGGTATGCTTGGATCAGTAGAAATTATTGAAATGGTTGCAGAAACAATCGAAAAACATAATTTCAAAAATGTAGTAGTTGATCCTGTTATGGTATGTAAGGGCGCTGATGAAGCATTACATCCTGAAACGAATGATTGCTTACGTGACGTTCTTGTTCCAAAAGCATTAGTTGTAACACCAAACTTATTTGAAGCTTACCAATTAAGTGGTGTAAAGATCAATTCTCTTGAAGACATGAAAGAAGCAGCGAAAAAAATCCACGCTTTAGGTGCGAAATACGTCCTAATTAAAGGCGGTAGCAAGCTTGGTACAGAAACTGCAATCGACGTCCTATATGACGGAGAAACATTCGATCTTTTAGAATCAGAAAAAATCGATACAACAAATACACACGGCGCAGGTTGTACATATTCTGCTGCAATTACAGCAGAACTTGCAAAAGGAAAGCCTGTGAAAGAAGCAGTAAAGACTGCTAAAGAATTTATCACAGCTGCTATCCGTTATTCGTTCAAGATTAACGAATACGTAGGCCCAACACATCACGGTGCATATCGTAAATTCGTTGTATCAAAAGAACTTGTCTAACCTGTAAATGAAAACACCCACAGAGTTTATATATTCTCTCTGTGGGTGTTTTTTATAAGCTCTTCTGGTCATCGTATCTTTAAGATGCAGAACTAACTTGATTTCTGCCATTTCTTTTGGAGTAGTATAATGCATCATCAGCAGCTTGAATAAATTGCTCTGGTGATTCTTCATACACTGAAATGCCTACTGAAACTGTAATTTTTATTTTTGTTCCATTTAATAATTGGAATGGATGGTTTTCAACAGCTGTGCGAACTTGTTCCCCTGTACGTATTCCATAAGCTAATCCCTTCTTCGGTATCAAAAGTGCAAACTCCTCTCCACCCTTTCGAAAGGCCAAATCTGGAAATGGTGAAATTTCTCTTAAAATACATCCAATTTGTTTTAACACTTCGTCTCCTGCAGGATGTCCATACGTATCATTTACACACTTAAAATGATCAATATCTATAAGTAGTAAACAAAGTGAATCATTTTTCATACGCTTACTCCCAATATGACGATTCATTTCTAAATCGAACTGTCTTACGTTTCCTAAACCTGTCAGCGCATCTATCGTTGCATATTGCTTCATCGTTTGAAATAGCTCATTGGATTGTAAAACGTAATTTGCACTTATGAACGTTATGTAGCCTGTAATCATACTAGAAATCAAATATAATCCTACTATGTTAATATCTTTAATTAACCATATATATAGTGAGGGAATTAGAATAGATAAAATATAAGTATGTAACCATGCCCACTTTTCTCCTAGAGAAAGGTTTAGACGCGAAATAAAGATACTACCTACTCCTATCGCAATAATTGTATAAAAAGCTACTTGAGAAGCTAATGAATAATCCATAAATACTAACCTAGTTACTAAAATCATACTAACAGCTATAGTACTCGCTATTGGGCCTCCAATTATAACGGCTAGAATAACCGCTAAGTAGCGTAAATCCAATAGGATAGTACCAACATGAACACCGAAATACATTAGTAATATACCTAATATCCCAGTAAGAATACCTACTACACATTTCTGCCAAAGAGAAAACTCTTCTTTTAACGGCCTATCTCTTAAAATCTGACCTCCAACAAAAATAAAGGAAAGAATAATTGTTGTGTTTACAAATAAGTCCCTTAACATAAAATAATCTCCCTACTTTTCTATCTATCCCTTTCCTTATTTTATTGTATACGAGATACCTATAATTCCCAAAGCTTTTTATTTATTTTTTGCTGTTCCACGTGAAACAGCAAAAATAAAAAGGGCGAAAATTCGCCCTTTTCACTAACAACATCGTGATATCTTTCCGCCCTTTGCATTAAACCTAGCTTCTTGCGCTTCTGCAAAAAACTGTTTTTGACATACCACTTCTTCTTCTGGATGATGCTTTTTCATATGCTCTACATATGTTTCATAGCTTGGTACCCCAACGAGTAAACTAATAAAGTGTTTCCTTTTCCCCCATACTTTCCTTAGTTGTTTAAGCATAATAGTTCCTCGACCCACTTTCATCTCTAGGTATATATGGTGCCTCTTTTAGCTTCATTGGCTTATTTCTTAATACTTGAATCCAAATTCGAATTGCAGAAATTAATACAGCAATTACAACTATCATAAAAATCCCACAAAGTGCTGCATCAATATAATCATTGAAAATAATTTGTTTCATTTGAGCGACATTTTTAGCTGGTGCTAACACTTTCCCCTCATCTAATGCACCTTGAAATACCTTTGCATGAGATAGAAATCCTATTTTAGGGTTTTCATGAAATAGCTTTTGATAACCCGCCGTCATCGTTACAATAAGCAATCCGACAGTTGGAATAAGTGTCACCCACACATATGCCTTTTTCCCCATTTTGAACAAAATTGTCGTTCCAAGTAATAATGCAATACCTGCTAACATTTGGTTTGCAATACCGAATAGTGGCCATAATGTATTAATTCCACCAAGCGGATCTACTACCCCTTGATATAAGAAATAACCCCATCCTAATACACATAACGTTGTAGCTATTACATTTGCTAATGTAGAATCCGTTTTCCCAAATGGCTTATATACATGTCCTAAAATATCTTGAATCATAAATCGGCCTACACGCGTTCCAGCATCAATTGTTGTTAAAATGAATAGTGCTTCAAAGAGGATTGCAAAATGATACCAAAAGGCCATCATGGCCGTTCCACCTATTACTTGTGAGAAAATATATGCCATACCTATCGCTAACGTCGGTGCGCCACCTGTACGTGATAAAATCGTTTGCTCTCCAACGTTTACAGCGAGATCTTTTAGTTCATTTGGTGTAATAGCAAACCCCCATGAAGAAATAACTTGAGCTGCCTGCGAGACATCCGTACCGATAAGTGCTGCGGGACTATTAATCGCAAAATAAGTTCCTGGTGTTAATACACAAGCTGCAATCATCGCCATCGCGGCTACAAATGACTCCATTAACATTGCTCCATAACCAATTGGTTGTGCGTGTCCCTCTTGTTCAATCATCTTTGGTGTCGTACCTGATGAAACGAGAGCATGGAATCCAGACACCGCACCACAAGCAATTGTAATAAATAAGAACGGGAATAAGTTTCCAGAGAAAACAGGACCTGTTCCATCGATAAATTTCGAAACTGCTGGCATTTGTAAATCTGGTGCTACAATTAAAATACCGATTGCTAATCCAACAATTGTCCCGACTTTTAAAAATGTGCTTAAATAATCACGTGGTGCTAAAAGCATCCAAACTGGTAATGCCGATGCGATAAACCCATATACAATAAGCATAATAGCAATCGTTTCACCGCTAAATGTGAACATACTTGCAAGTGTTGGATGTTCTGCTACATACTGTCCTCCAATAAGAGACAGTATAAGTAGAATAATTCCGATTACTGACCCTTCACCAACCCGTCCAGGCCTAATGTAGCGCATGTACACTCCCATTAAAATAGCGATAGGAATCGTTGCTGCTATCGTAAACATTCCCCAAGGACTTCCTACAAGCGCCTTTACTACTACTAATGCTAATACCGCTAATAAAATAATCATAATGCCTAAAATACCTATCATTGCAATAAGCCCTGTAACAGGACCAATCTCATCTTTAATCATTTCCCCTAAAGATTTACCATTCCGTCTCATTGAAGCAAATAAAATTACAAAATCTTGCACAGCTCCAGCAACAACTACCCCAACAATAATCCATATTGTCCCTGGTAAATACCCCATTTGCGCCGCCAAAATCGGTCCTACTAAAGGGCCTGCCCCAGCAATGGCCGCAAAATGATGTCCAAATAATACCCACTTATTTGTCGGAACATAATCTTTTCCATCATTTAAAGTATGGGCTGGCGTTTGCCGATTATTATCTAAACCGAATACCTTTCTCGCTATAAATCTACTATAAAAGCGATAAGCAACTGCATACACACATACCGCAGCTACTAAGAGCCACACGGCATTAATAGTTTCACCTTGTGATAAAGCTATTACACCAAAAGCACCTGCTCCTACTGCTGCAATAACTCCCCAAAGTAAAATCGACTTCAATGTTTTCACATACAATCCCCCCAATACTATTGCTTAGTGGGATCGTACTAAATTTTCTGAATATTTTATTTGAATCCTCCTTATCATGAAGGATTTTTAGTTTATCATGTTAAAAATTTCGCATTATCTACTATAATTCTATTTTATTTCGAAGTTTTTTCACGTAATTCCGACTAACTGGAATCGGTTGCTCATCATATTTATCTAAATACAAATTATATGTGCCATTATAATAAGGTTTTAGTTCTTGTACATATGACATATTAATTAAATAACTTTTATGTACGCGTAAAAAATCATATGCATTTAACTTATTTTCCAGCTCCTGAAGTGTATATGTTGAAATATACTGATTATTCGTTGTATAAATTGAAACCGTTTTGTTCTCCTTATTTTTGCTTATATATACAATATCTTCAGGGAAAATATATCTAATCCCCTCTTGACCTTCTATCGGTAGTTTTCGCAAATAACTCTTTGCTTTCTCGCCGTGCTCTTTACACATTCTATATAAAAGGAATTGCAAATCTTCCTCACGAAATGGGCGTAGTAAATAATAGAATGCTTGAAAACGAAATGCCGTAATCGACTCTTCTATATCTTCACCCATAAAAATCAATTTCGTATAACAATTTACTTCCCGTAATAAACTCGCATATTCAAAACCAGTTCCATCTAGTAATTTTGAATTCAAGAAAACAAAATCTGGTGTATGCTTTTTCATGATAAATAATGATTCTGTTCCCGTATTTGCTTCAAAACATTCTACATTCTTTATATTTTCAGTGAATTTTTCAGCTAAACTTCTTCGCTCTTCTACTTCTTCCATGATCAGTAAAATTTTCATTTCTTCAACCACCTAATTCTTTTGTCCATATGTCCTGTTGTATACATTCGCTTTTATAAGAAACATTCCCTTTTTCTTACTATACCATTATTTATCTAAAAAAACAGAAAAAAGGAAACCACGACGGTTCCCCCCTGCCCTTTTATTCCATTATTTGTAGGTAGTAAAACTCACTGAATGCGAAATTTTACTGCCTCAAAAAGACAATTGGTGCTGGCTAATAATCAGTGAGAGATAGCCCCTCATCTTATACTAATTCTCGTTGCTTCGTTTCTTGCCCAAGTACAATTACAGCAACTACACCAATTAAAATTGATCCACAGAAAATCGTAAATATTAGTGATAATGAAGCCTGTGAAGCAACTAAATATCCTACTAATAGCGGCCCAAGAATACCACCAATACGACCGAATGCTGCTGCCATCCCTGCACCTGTACCACGAATAGCTGTTGGATACTGTTCCGGTGTATAAGCATATAAGGCACCCCAAGCACCTAAATTAAAGAAGGATAGTAACATCCCTGCTACGATCAATACTGTTAATGACTCCGCCACTCCAAACAAGTAAGCACTACACGCTGTACCGATCAAATACGTAACTAAAACAAACTTACGACCAAGCCGTTCAATAAACCAAGCCGCTGTGAAATATCCCGGCAATTGAGCTAACGTCATAATAAGTACGTACTGGAAACTTTTTATTAAACTAAATCCTTTTAATACCATTACACTAGGTAACCAAAGGAACATCCCATAATAGGAAAAGACAACAGAAAACCATAGAATCCATAACATAATTGTTGCCCTACGATATTCTCCAGACCAAACTGACTTTATATTTTCAATAACGGATGGTCTTTTTTCAACCTTTTGGAATCTCGGTGAATCCGGTAAATTCCATCTTAAATATAAAGCATATAGTGCCGGAACCGCGCTCAACACCATTGCAACTTCCCAACCATATTTCGGAATTACAAAATACGAGATAAGAGCTGCAATTAGCCATCCACCCGCCCAAAAGCTTTCTAATAGCACAACTATTTTGCCACGTTCATGTGCCTCAACACTCTCTGATACTAATGTAGAAGCAACTGGAAGCTCTCCACCAAGCCCCATACCAATTAAAAATCGTAACACAAGGAACATTGCAAGTGTCGTCGTTAAAGCAGTTAAACCACTACCGATAGAAAATAGTAATAATGTAATAATAAAGACTGATTTCCGCCCTATTTTATCTGATAGTATTCCAAAAACGAGCGCTCCGACTGCCATACCAATTGAATTAATGCTGCCTATCCAGCCCATTTCTTGCGTACTTAATCTCCAATCTTTTTGCAATGCCACCATTACAAATGAAAGCATTCCAACATCCATTGCATCGAATAACCATCCAAGCCCCGCTATTCCAAGTAGCTTTCGCTTCGAAATTTCTTTCACCTTGCCCACAAGAAGTCCTCCTTACACAGCTGTCTTTACACATCATTTTACATGTGTGAATTGTATAAGTAAAATACTTTCGTTCAAAAAATTCTCCTTCATCATTCCCCAAAAGTAAAATACTTATCACACTATTTGAGGGATGTAAGACTTCCACTTCAAAATTTAGCTGAAGCAAAGAGGTTAGATGGAAAATCAACTGCCGTTAAACGCCCAATTGGTGAAGGTTAACAATCAGTGGTGGATGAGTAAAACCCCACTTTATCAAAAATGGACAAATAAAAAAGTAGCGATATTCCGCTACTTTTTCGAACGCATAACTTCTTTTAAAAATTCCGCTAATACTAACTGACGACGCCAGCGTGTTGGATTACTACACAATCTATAAAACCACTCTAAGTTAATCGCTTGAATCCATTTTGGTGCACGTTTTACCTCTCCAGCCCATACATCTAAACTTCCGCCCACTCCAACAGCCATTTTCGTTTCTAAACGATGCTTGTTAGTTTGGATAAAGTTTTCTTGTCTCGGGAAACCCAGTGCGACAAGTAATAGATCTGGTTTTGCTTCTTGAATACGAGAAACGATATTCTCTTCTTCGTCTTGTTTAAAATAACCATCTTGTGTACCCACAATAGATACAGCTGAATACGTCTTCGTTAAATGATCGGCTGCAGCTTGTACAACATGCGGTTTTGCACCAAGTAAGAAAACAGATACCGGTTTATTCTCCTCTGATAACTTTGCAAATAGATTACACATTAAATCAAAACCTGCTACACGTTCCTTTACAGGTGTACCTAACATCCCACTTGCTTTTACAACTCCAATACCATCAGGTGTAATTAAATCTGTATTTAATAATGTTTGATGGAATGCTTCATCCTTTTTTGCACACATAACAATTTCAGGATTTGCTGTTACTACCTGAAAAGTATGAGCGCGCTCCAATTCTAGTTGTCCCTTCAAATATTGGACTGTTTCATCCATTGTCATTGTAGAAAAAGGAACACCTAGAATATCAACCGTTTTTACTTCCATGATTAACTATCCTCTCTATTTCAGTAAAAGTTTTTTATATGCATTATAAGTATCTTCATACAAATTCTTTAGCGAGAAATGAGTAGATGCGTGATTATATAAACGATTTCCCATCGCTTCTAATTCACCATTCAACCATTTTTCATGAGCATCTTCTAATGCGTTTGCTAACGAGTTTGCATCACCAATTGGTACAATCCATCCATACGTATCATCAACTATTAACTTTTTCATATCACCTACATTTGTTGCAATAGATGTTAAACGTTGATTAGCCGCTTCTAGTAAAACAAGGGGGAAGCTTTCGCTATAAGAGGTTAACAAATTAATGTGTGCAGATGCATATAGTTCTTTTGAATCTGTACGGAAACCTAGAAACATCACCTTATCCTCTAAGCCCTTTTGTTTCACCATCTCTTTTAATTCTGCTTCTATAGGCCCATCACCCAGCAAGAGCACCTTAATGTTTGGAATTTTAATTTTTTGTAATGCTTCAAATAAAATATCATGACCTTTGACAGGATGAAGACGTGCTACTTGAACGGCTGTAAATACTCCTTCATCGATGCCAAATTCACTCTTATCATAAGGTTTTGCTGGAGTACTATCATACTCAATTCCATTATAAACCGTACAAATTTTCTCTTCTGGTACACCTAGTTTTATTATGTTTCTCTTAAAGTTTTCCGTAATTGCAAAGAATAAATCTACCTTCCTGAAAGAACGTAAATTTAACTTCGTAAATACCCATCCTTTTAATCCCCTCTTCATAAAATCCAAAGTTGGATCACTGTGGACAGTCATTATCCATTTCGCTTTTATACCTTTTTTCAAGAGGGAGAGATAGAAATTTGCTCGTGCGCCATGTGTATGCACAATGTCAAATTGATTTTCATTAATAAATGCCTTTATTTTTGAAAGAATTGATAGGTCGTACCGAGATGATTGGGTAAAAACATGCACTTGAATACCAAGGTTTCTCGCCTCTCTAGCAATTGCACCTTCTTCAAATACCATTAATTCCACTTCTTCCTTTGAAAATTGAGATAAAAGTGAAATAATATGTGTTTTCCCCCCACCTTCTTCTGCACCAGCATTCATATGCAACACTTTCATTTCTTACATCCCCCATTTTTTTCTTTTTATTTACTATAACAAAATAAAAGCTAACATATGCTAGCTTTTATTTTTCTATCATTCAATTTCCAAGTCAACGATTAAATATGCCATGATTAATACTAAGAAGAAACTCACTCCAGGTGACATTAAAATATGACCAGCTATAAATGAGATACCTAATCCAAGAAGTATTGCTGCAATCACCATTGCATATTTCACGGTGAATATTTGTTTAAATTTAGTAAATATACATGCAATAAATCTAATGCCAAAGTATAGGAATGGAATTACAAATAAAATGAACCCTATAATTCCGAAAGAATAGAACCAATCGTGAAAGTCACGTTCAATTAATTTCGGCTCTGCTTTATAGTTACCAGCATAACCCATACCTAATAATTTTTGAGACATTGGGGCTTCTTTATAGAAATCTTTATACATTTGTTCAAATAATTGACGCCCACTAAAAATAATAGCTTGTGTTTCTTCTTTTTTCTCTGCAACTTTTTCTTTTTCTTTTTCTTTCACTTTTTCTTTTTCTGTAACAGGAGGTTTATGCTCTTTAGCTTCCTCTTTCTTTTTCTCTTCCTTTTTCGCTGTCTGTTGGTCTTCAATTAATTGAACATGAATCCCCATATTTTTTAGAAATGGTGAAAAAGGTGTATATGCCATGATTCCTACAAAAACAGTCATTGCAATAAAACCATTTAATAAGTATATATTTTTCTTTCCTTTTTTACCTTGTATAAAAGCTTGAATAAAGCACATAACAACTGCAATAGCCATTGTTGCATAGATTGCTCCTATACCAACCTTCGTACCAACTGCAAATAATGAAAAAACAACTAAAATAGAAGGAATCCAATAGTATATTTTGCTCATACTTTTTGTTTTTTCAATTGAATATAAAATAACAATCGGACACATGATGGCTAAAATAGATCCTAACTCATTACCTGCATAAAACCAACCGCGTGATCCTAATTTTAACCATTCATAATTATTGTAATCTGTTCCAGTTGCAATCGAAGCTACCATTACTATTCCAATAATTAATGATGCATACGTAATATAGTCACGCATTTTTGAATGACCTTTTTCTTTTAAGGACTTAAATACAAATACATAACAAGTAAGCATAACAAACGGATATAAAGCTTTTGCTATAAATTTAATTTCCTCTGAAAGTACCATAGGATCTTTTGTAAGCTTATTATTTACCAATCCAATGGTGAAGACTATTCCTACTAAGATTATATACAATATATATTTTATATTTCCTTGTTTCTTCGTTTGAATTAAAATATATATCCCACTTAGGAACATAACGAATAAGCGTGTAATAACTCCAATGGTCGTATCAATTTTTAAAACCATGATACAGAATGCCGTGAGCAAGTCTAAAATTGGTTGCAACAAAATAAAGATTAATAGAAAATTTTCAAATTTATTACCTTTACTATTTTCGCTTAACATCTAGAACCTCCATAACTATTACCTAATTTCAATCTATACTGTTAATATTTTTTCTTATCTCAAATATTTATTATAACATATATTTTTTAATTAAACGTCTCACATTTCTCCCCAATCTTACCTTATAGAAAAAAGCATATTTGCATTTTCAAGCGCTTTCTTTCCTCATTTTTTCTTTTTTTCTACATGTAAAGAAAATGCATTGTTATTTACATAACTTTAGTGTATATTTTTTCTCTGGAACATCTTTAGGAGGAAGGGATTACAGCAATGTTATTAATCGATATATTTACGTTTCTTGGCATTATCGCCGCTGCTATTTCTGGTACATTAGTTGGTTTAAAAAAAGATTTAGATTTATTCGGTGTCCTTTGTTTAGCTGTAGCCACTGCGCTCGGCGGCGGTATTATTCGTGATATTATGATCGGTAACCTGCCTCCTGTCGCATTTGTTAAACCCATTTACTTTTTCGTAAGTGTATTATCAGCATTATTTACTTGTATGTTTTTTGAGCGTATCAATAAACTGCAAGTCGTTATTATGCTTTCTGATGCTGTTGGCTTAGGTGTTTTTACTGCTATTGGTGCAAATGCGGCAATGTCACATCATGTTGACGCCTCATTTTTAGTTGTTTCAATGGGAGTCATTACAGGTATTGGAGGCGGTATTTTGCGTGATATTTGCGCTCAAGATATCCCCTACGTATTCCGAAAAGAGATTTACGCAATCGCTTCTATTTTAGGAGCAATTAGTTTCCTAATCACATATGCAATGGGGGCACACGTATTAGCTTTCTATGTCTGTTTATTAGTAACATTCATTATTCGTGTTGTCACTGTAATATATAATGTACATTTCCCAGTTTTCTTTAAAACACATGCTAAAATTAATAAAGGCCATTAAGAGAATTCTGCATAGAATTCTCTTAATTTATATACTATTCTACACACTAATATAGAGTAATTGTATATAAAAATATATAATTATATTAGAACCGAAAAATGAAAACGCTTTATACACAGGGGGGAAAACGATGCTTGGGGTTTTTAAAAAACATACAAATAAAACAAACGCCAGTATACTTGAATTAAGTAAGGATCAAAAAATCACTTTTAACGTGCCTACTAATTCTGAACTGCAGATTCAAATGGATATGCTACATATTTCAAAAGAAGATTTACAAATCGTAAAGGTACTACAGCCCTTTATTTATGAAGAAATTGATTGGATTACGGAAAAATTCTATGCCAATATTACAAAACAACCTAATTTAATTACTATTATTGAACGTTATAGCTCTATTCCAAAACTAAAGCAAACTTTAAAAACGCATATAAAAGAATTATTCAGCGGAGATATGCATGAAGATTTTATTGACCAACGCGTTAGAATTGCAAAAAGGCATGTACAAATTGGGTTACATAGAAAGTGGTATACAGCTGCTTATCAAGAATTATTCCGCTCTATCATGAAGATTTTAAAAACGAAAATCACAACAATTGATGATTTTTCTTATTCTATAAACGTAATAAATAAATTATTTACTCTTGAACAAGAACTCGTTATTGCAGCTTATGAATCTGAATATGAAAGAATGCAAAAAGAACTTGAAAAAGAAAAAGAAATAACAGCTATGACCATTACACATATTGCAACAGAATTAGCATCTGTATCTGAAAAAACGAGCGCTTCTATTCAACAGTTAACCGCTAAATCTGAAACGATTGTAGAAATTGCCAAAACAGGTACATCATTAGCTACAACATCGGAAGAAAAAGCGAATAAAGGGAAAGAACAATTAAATCAGCAAAATAAACGAATGGAATACATTCAAACAAACATGGAAACGATTATTACAGATACTCATGAACTTCTCGATATTTCTAACAAAATTAACGAAATTATAGATATTGTAAAATCAATTGCAGAGCAAACAAATTTACTCGCACTAAATGCTGCGATTGAATCTGCGCGTGCTGGCGAATTTGGTAAAGGTTTTTCTGTTGTAGCTGGAGAAATTCGCAAGTTATCAGAGCAAACGAAAGAATCCATATTCAACGTTACAAAGCTCGTTGAAAAAACAAATGAACAAATTATTCGTGTCTCTTCGTCAGTGAAACAGATTAGCTCCCTCGTATCTGAAGGAACGGATAGTATGTCTGCAACAGATCAATACTTCCAAGAGATTGTAAAAGACATGTCTAACTCGAAAGAACAGAATAAAAAAATTGAAAATGAGCTAGAAACCATTTCACAAGTAATGAAAGGAATTCAAGACGATTCCTCAAAAATGGCTCTAACAGCTGATAGTTTACAACTAGAACTGAATCGATAGGGTGAAGCTTATGTCAGTAGAGGTTCTTTATCTCTGCTGACTCTTATTCCTCATCTTCCATTCATACAAAAAAGAATCCAAACTGGATTCTTTTTATTTTCTGAAGAATATTTTTTGACAATACACATAACTCATATAAACACCAAAGCTTTGTAAAATAAACAAAGCTGGCACCATAAGGTTGTAATATGCCATATCTATTTGGAAGAGCCTTAACAATACGTATCCGCTAATTAACAAAACGAACAACATATACCCTTCGTTTTGTTGTTTCTTAATAAGAAAGTGTAATAAAGCTATAGACATAAATAACGTTACCGCTATATATATAAGCTTCTCACATTTAAATAAAATAGAATGTATTCCCTCACCTGAAAATTGATTAATTACTGGCTTTAAAAGTTTAAATCTTTCTTCTTCAATCTCTTTTAGCTTTTGATCGATATGCTCTGTTACGCTTTGGTTCTTTGTTATTTTTTCCTCATTTTTACTTTTTCCAATTAAAACAGATTGTACATACGTCTCATTTGAAATTGTATATTGTGACATTCCCATCGTTTGAATTCCATAACTCACACCAAAATGAGCACTATAAAATAGAATAAGTATCCCTATCATCTTTAATAATACTTTTTGCCTCATTGCTGATTGAAAGAGTTCAATTAACAACACATATACAGCAATAAAAATAGGAAGAAATAATCCCATTGGGAAAATCATATTACTGCATGCAAATAAAATTGCTGAAAGTACCCACATATAAGGATGATCTAAACCTTTATATAAAAGTATGTAGCAAGCCAAATAAAATAAAAATATTGCGAGCGATTCTGATGTTAATAAGGAACTCATAAATATATTCGGAATATATAAAGCGTAAAATACAGAAGCAATACGGCCGCATTCTTCTCCAAAAATCATTGCTGCAATACGATAAATGAAAAATGCAGTCCCTGTGCAAAATAAAATATTGAATAACTGCAATGCAAATACTGTATCACCAAATACACGAATAATAATTGATTCATAAATAATAAAAGGTAACTGCGCTACGTTCTCTACGTTATTACCAATTGCAATCTGCTTTGCAGACTCAAACATAGCTTTCATATCACCAATTATCGGAACGTCTACAAATAGAACCATACTAAGTCTCACAATTATAGATGTACTTATAAGGAAAACAAGAAATTGTTTATCTGTAAAACGATACTGTAAAATCGATGCCACTAACAGCATGAGAATAACAAAAATAACCAATACGATTGTTACACTTGTTGTACTGTCGCCAAAAAATTGTTTACTTGTTTCAAACGCTGACCAACAACTATAAACAAAAAATGCGAGCATCGCACCAATCATTATTTTACTGAAAAAAGACGAAAAATTTGTTTGTATATGATTCATATGTCTATTGCACCTCTATTTCCATTCATAACAAAACGATTCTATCATGAATAGGTACACAGCTGATAGGGAATTTCTATGACAAATACAGGGTCCTAATTTTTTCACTTGCAATGTAAGCGAATCCTCTTTTACACTACACTTTATATAGTAATAAATTTTCTTTCAGTTACATGAATACAAATACAGAAGTTTTGCTAACCCTCTTCTGGAATTCTTTACTTCGTTAAATATCTATAGATTTTTAATACTTTTGTACTCCACTTACAATACATGTCATTCTGATTGAAAACAGAAAATAGGGGCTGACCATATGGAAAAGAAATTCATGCGAGAATCCAAAGCAATTAAAACAACACGTGTTTTTCCGAATGATTTAAATAATCATCAAACACTTTTCGGGGGGAAATTATTAGCAGAAATTGATAGTATCGCTTCAATTGCAGCTGCAAGACATAGCCGTAAACATTGTGTAACGGCATCTATCGATTCTGTTGATTTCTTAACTCCCATTCACCAAGCGGATTCTGTTTGTTACGAAGCATTCGTATGTTATACAGGAAAATCTTCAATGGAAGTGTTCGTAAAAGTAATTGCAGAGAATTTATTAGCAGGCGAGCGTAGAATAGCTGCAACATGTTTCATCACATTCGTTGCATTAAAAGATGGAAAACCTTCATCTGTTCCACAAGTACTACCGGAAACGGAAGAAGAACATTGGCTACACACAACTGGTTCTGAGCGTGCAGAAAATAGAAAAAAAGGACGCTTAAAGAGCAAAGAAATGGCTGAAGTATTAACATTGAGTAAACCTTGGAATATGTAATAATTGATTTACCTTCCTTTTTACAAATCAAAAAGGAAGGTTTTTTTATATAAAATACATAGTGTTGATTTACAAAGTTTATATGCGGTAAACTTATACAGATGTTCTTGTAATCTTCTTCCTTGCAAAAGGCCTATATAATCTACAACATAAAAAATTTGAGGAGATAATAATTATATGATGGAACAAACTCAACTCGTTTCCGTTATTGTCCCGCTGTATAATGCGGAAAAATACATTGAAGAGACGATGGAATCAATACTGAATCAAACATATAAAAATATTGAAATTGTAATTGTTGATGATGGAAGTAAAGATCAATCATCTTCTATCGTTAAAAATTTCAAGAAAAAATACCCTGAACAAATACAATATATTTTACAAGAAAATCAAGGCGTTTCCGTTGCTCGTAATACAGGAATTGAAAATGCAAATGGAGAATATATTTCTTTTCTTGATAGTGATGATTTATGGCATTCAACAAAAATTGAAAAGCAAATCGAAAGCATGCACAAAAACAATATGAACGCCTGCTATTGTGGATTTATGAACTTTTACGAGGAAACTGGTGAAAAAGTTGAAAACACGACAAACTTTGTAAAAGGGAATATGACAAAGGCTTTCTTAACACATCAAGTTTTTGCCCAAACAAGTACTTGGATTTTCAAAAAATCAATCGTGATGAATCATAATATTCGTTTTACACCAGGATGTAGTTGGGGAGAAGACTTAGAATTTCTTTTTAAATTAATGAGTGTAACAAATGTATGTTATGTGGATGAATATTTAACGTATTATCGAATCCTATCTGGAGGAAGTCTTTCTTCAAATTATAAAGATTATGAATTAAAAACAACAAAAGAATTAGAAGTATTTAATCGAATGAAAGACTGGATTCATCATAAATCAAAAGACTTAATCACAAATGATTCTACAGAATTGATTGAGATCCTTGAAACTTACCTATTCCCATATACAGTCATTAACAATGCTTGTATATATATTAAAGGACACCCTAAACTAGATAAATCCAAGGTTCAGTTAATTAAAAGCGATATAAAGAAATATTGTCGCAAAATCTATTCGAAAAATGGAAAACGAAGTAAGAAGTTATATGCTATGCTTTGGTTTGTACGCATCAAATTTTTATTTTCTTAAATAAAAGTATATGCTTTTAAACATTTTTGCCGTAAACAAATTAAATTTACAAATAGGACAAGTATGTCCTGACGAATAGAAAGGTCTTTTTCCATGAAAACAAACAAAATCCTTAAAAACGCCTCCTACCTCTTTGTAGGAAATATTACAGTTAGATTTGTACTTGCTATTGCGACAATCCTCTTTGCAAGATATGTTTCACCAGATGAGTATGGGATGTTTACAATTGCATTAGCAGTTTCCGCTGTCATTTGTTATTTTACAGATGCAGGCTTGACACATACGTTTATGCGTGAAGGAACAAGGAGCGGTGCTAACATTAGTGTATTAATAAGTAGTTATTTACGTATTCGTTTCGTATTAGCTGTCGTAATTTCTGTACTCTTCGCTATTTTTGCTCAGTTCTTCTATACGGATGCCTACTTACGTGCCATGGTATATTGGGTCGTACTACCCACGATGTTTGGAGCAACTTTACAAGGCGTTGGAATGGCTTATTTCCAAGTAACAGAACGTATGCAATTTACAGCAATTATTTCTGTACTGCAAGGCATAACAGCTGCTGCTGCGCTTCTAATAGGAATGTCATTTAAATGGTCACTTATGATGGTCGCTGCTATGTACGGGATATCCAGCCTTGTAACAGGAATTATCGCTTTCTTAATGGTACTCCGCCATACAAAAGTTCATAAAGGCTGGGACAAAGGAATTTTAGATCAACTGCTTATTTTCACAATCAATGGCATTATTATTATGCTTTTACCGCAGTTAGGTCCTATTATATTAGAAAAAGTTTCAACACATGAGCAAGTTGGATTCTTTGGGGCTGCCTATAAAATACCTGCCGTACTTTATCAAATACCTGGTGTAATTGCAGCAGCCTTTTATCCAAAATTATTTGCTTTCGGAAATGAAAAGAATATTGATGAGCACAAAAAACTATCTCAGTTCGAATTAAAACTTATGTCATTCTTAGGAATGGGAATTTCTATCCCATTTATTGCCGATCCAAGTTTTTGGATTGTAACTTTATTAGGTGAAGAATATGCACCAGCTGGTGATGCACTTGCAATTTTAGCCTTTATGGTCATTCTACAATCTATCAACTATCCACTTGCTGATAACTTAACAACAATTGGCCAACAGTGGAAGCGTGCGACAATAATGGGAATTGGATTGGCTGTTGGCATCATAAGTTACATTATCTTAGGTAGCAAATTTGGAGTGATGGGAGCTTCTATAGCAGCTATCCTTACTGAAGTTACTTTATTAATTGGATTTACTTTATTTGTCCGTAAAGGTTTCGAGCTATTATTTAAAGGAATTATATTTAATAGTCTCGCATTTATAATTAGTTACGTTCTATACCGTACAATATTAATTAGCTTACCACCACTAGTAGCTTTAACGCTTACTGGTATATTGTATGGCATTATCGGCCTTGCCATTGATCCACAAATACGCGCGTTACTTTTAGGGTTTGTAAATAAAAAGCTCGGCAAGAACATAGCATAAAGTGAAGCTTTAATCAGTGGCAGTTTCACTTTCCGTTAGTGCGGGATAAAAGTCGCTTTCTTTCTCGAATTTATGAGAAAGAAAGCGACTTTTTATTTACTATTATTACTCCTATATACAATTGTTTCTTTTAATCCCTCATATATATGGAGTTTTAGACTGAATGCCTACATATACCTCCAGAATAATACAAAAAATTCATTTTCAAAAATATACATTTTTGAAATGATAGCATTATATCAAAGAATTTAGTATCATGATTCAAGACACTATTTAGAAATGAACGGAGGACATTATGAGCTTATTAACTGTTGAAAAATTAGGTCATACATTTGGTGATCGTACATTATTTAAAGATGTATCTATGCGCTTACTCGCAGGAGAACATGTTGGATTAGTTGGAGCAAACGGTGTTGGTAAATCAACATTTATGAATATAATTACTGGTCAGCTTATCCATGACGAAGGTCGTGTAGAATGGACACCTGGTACAAATTACGGTTACTTAGACCAACATACTATTTTAACACCTGGTCGCACGATCCGTGATGTATTAGCAGATGCGTTTTTACCTTTATTTGAAAAAGAAAAAGCTTTAAATGAAGTTACAGAAAAAATGGGAACTGCCACACCGGAAGAATTAGAGGAACTTCTTGAGCAAATGGCAGAAATTCAAGATGCCCTTGAAGCAGGTGGCTTCTATTTATTAGATATGAAAATTGAAGAAGCAGCACGTGGTCTTGGAATCGACGCAATTGGCCTAGATCGTGATGTTGCGGCGTTAAGTGGTGGACAACGTACAAAAGTATTACTTGCAAAGTTACTACTTGAACAACCAGAAGTATTACTATTAGATGAACCTACCAACTATTTAGACGTTGAACATATTCATTGGTTAACAAATTATTTAAAAGAATATCCACATGCATTCCTATTAATTTCCCATGATACGGAATTTATGAATAAATGTGTCGATGTTATTTTCCATCTAGAGTTTACAAAAATGACGCGTTATACAGCGACATATGAAAAATTCCTAGAACTAGCGGAAATTAATAAAAATCAGCATATTAATGCTTACGAAAAACAAAAAGAGTTTATTAAAAAACAAGAAGATTTTATTGCGAAAAATAAGGCTCGTTACTCAACGACAGGTCGTGCAAAGAGTCGTCAAAAACAACTCGATCGTATGGAACGTATCGATCGTCCTGAAACAGCAATTAAACCTGAATTCTCATTTAAAGAAAGTCGTGCAAGTAGTCGATTCGTCTTTGAAGGAGAAAATGTAGAGATTGGATATACACATCCATTATTACCGAAATTAACAATGACAATTGAACGCGGTGAAAAAATTGCAATTGTTGGATGTAATGGTGTCGGTAAGTCAACACTATTAAAAACGATTTTAGGTAAAATTAAACCATTAAGCGGAAAAACAAGTCTTGGTGACTTCTTAAACCCATCCTACTTCGAGCAAGAAGTAAAAGCTGATAATGTAACACCAATTGATGATGTTTGGAATACATTCCCTAGCTTAGACCAACATCAAGTACGTGCAATGTTAGCGAAATGCGGTTTAAAAAACGAACATATCTCTCGTCCACTGAATCAATTAAGCGGTGGCGAACAAGCAAAAGTTCGTTTATGTAAACTAATGGGCGAAGAAAGTAACTGGCTACTCTTTGATGAGCCAACAAACCACCTTGATGTTACAGCAAAAGATGAGCTGAAAAAAGCGATGAAAGCATACAAAGGAACAATTCTTCTTGTATGTCACGAACCAGACTTTTATGAAGATTGGATAACAAAAACTTGGGATGTAGAAAAATGGGCCCAAGAAAATTCTTAATCACCTGAAATCATCCTTTTACACACTAAGTGTGTAAAAGGATTTCCCCTTAAAATAGCAATAAAATTCAATAAGGAGTTTTTAATTATAATGCAAAGTCCATTTTTTCTAAAACTCAATACATTTTGTGTAAAGTCCTTGTTAGTACTATGTCTCATTATTTCTGCAGCTATTACATGGCAATCCGTATACATAGTTAGAGGACAATCCCAAACTCGTTTACTTATTATAGTCCCAGTTATTATTCTAATTGGCCTTCTATTTTTATTAATCGGCTATATTTCCAACAAATATATGTCAAAACTAATATTCACTATTTTACTTATCATTTTAGCTTTCTCTATTCGATTCATCTGGGTTCTTAATATCCAAACTCCTGTCGAATCAGATTTTGCTATGATGTACAATGGAGCCGTGCAAGCAACTAAAGGTGATTTTAGTTTTGCCCAAAGCACATATTATACTTCATGGGTTTACCAACTTGGATTTACAATGTACCAAGCCTTTATTATTAATTTATTTGGTGAAGGAACCTTCCTTCTAAAGCTCTTAAACGTATTATATTGTACAGGAACAACATTACTCGTTTACAAAATAACTTCTCACATATTTAATGAGTGGTCCGGACGTGTGGCTGGTTTACTATATGCAATATATATCCCAAGCATCGTATTAAGCTCAGTTCTAACAAATCAACATCTGGCTACATTCTTATTTTATCTTGGGTTTTATCTATTAATTACAAAAGGCTTAAGCCATAAATATATGTGGATTTTTATAGGGATTTCGCTTTCTTTAGGTGATATCATGCGCCCGCTTGGTGCTATCATCCTAATTGCAGTAACTATTTATGTCTTTTTACAAGGTATATTAGGGAAATCAAAACAAGATATTTTCACTTCCATTAAAAAACTTTGTGGAATTTTCGTCGTATTTTACCTTGTACATTACATTATAAGTTATTCATTTATATCTGCCGGAATTACACAATATCCACTATCTAACCGTGACCCTCTCTGGAAATTCACAGTAGGGTTTAACCATGAAACAAAGGGTGGCTATTCTGCAGCAGATGCAGAATATATTATGTCCCTTGAAATCGGTGAAGAACGTAAAGCTGCTGAAAAGAAGCTGATTCAAGAGCGACTGGCTGATCCACAAAAAGTTTTATCTTTATTTGGTGATAAGTTCACACTCATGTGGGCAGATTACGACTCCGCTCCATTATGGAGTTTACTGGCACTAGGGGACACAGATAATGATATGATTGCTTTGAAAGATGACCTTACGAAGTATGAAAAGTATATGTACATTACAGCTATGCTTTTTAGCACATTAGCGCTTCTTTATCTCATATTGACTAAGCAAAATAACACGCATTATACACTATTTTTATTACTGATAATTGGTTACGTCACTGTTCATTTCTTAATCGAATACCAAACAAGGTACCGATACTTCATCATTCCTAGCTTTACAATTCTTCAAAGCTACGGTCTATATTTATGCTATCGATTTATATCGAACAGAAAGACCTCGAAAGTATAAATGAAAATAAAATAGAAAAAGGCATGAGCCCGGTGCAATACCGAACTCATGCCTTTTTATTTATATCTATATTTTCTTTTTTATTGTAAGCGTAATTTATACCAAAGGCAGACAAAATTATCATAGGTATTGTAGCCGAATAATGATATCGTGATGCCACTTCTACTAATAACTGTGCCATTGTTAATCCTATTGTATATAAACAAATCATAAATAAGATAGATTTAGTTTTATTTTTTATCATTATTAATACACCTAATATTGAAGTCACAATTAAGAAGTAATAAAAAATATTAGATGCCACGGTATATCTTACTACATTATCTAGTACAGGCTCGGCGTAAGAAACTGCCGCACTATCCTCACTTAAAAAAACAAAGAATTTATCCGAAAATAATTTCATAAAATCGATATTGTCGTTTAGTATTCTGTTTTTCGCCTCTTCTAGCATTTTTTGTTGAGAATCCTCAGCAGTCCACCCTGGTTTATTATTATACTCAAACAACAATTCTGCATCTGGCATATTCCATTTTCCAGATGCAGCCTGATTGAATCCTACATAAACATTATAGCCTGGTGCTGATGCTATCTCTTCACCTAAACGTAATGTTATATACTGATTGCTCGCCGTGGAAAAAATAACATACCCAATAACGATAACCCCTACATATACTACTTTATGTAATAATATTTTTTTATTTCCTATGTGCTTCGTGTTAATAATAAATAACCATATTACTAGTGCTATAATTGGAACAGCTGCAATCGGTCGTACCATATTCATTAAGGCAAATAGTGCCGCTAATAAAATCGAATACACAAGTAATTTTTTTATACTTATATTGTGAATCCTCTCATGAACACTTATCATAACTGTCCAAATTAATAATAGTATTGTACAATACAACGGCTCTGACAATGCAAACATGTTATAAATCGTTTGCGAAGGCAATACTATCCATAAAATACTAGCTGTTATTGCTGTTCTAACTCCACCAATTTTTCTAGCTATAACATATATTAATCCCATTGATATTGTAGTTAAAACAACATTTACGATAGGCGCTACCATATGACTAGCTCCAAATATCTTTAAGAAAACACTTAAAAATGAGGCGTAACCAAAAATATGCGGAAATAATGCAATATAATTGTTATCAATAACAAATTCTTTACTCAATGCTTCTGCAGTATAATAAAATGTAGCATAATCAACTAATGGCTGAATTTTGTATGTAAGAACCCACATTAATTTAACTGCTAAGCAAATAATTACTAACACAAAAAAGCATTTTTTCTCATTTAATTTTTCTAAATATAAAGAACCTTTTCTAAGTACATAAAACCCAATTGTACATAAAAATACAACCCCAGTTACTATCATTGTGTAATTATATTTTTGCGTATCCGAAAAATAATCCACAACTAATATTGAGGCAAAAAAGACATATATCATGTATACTGCACGTGTAGAAAGGGTCGATAACCCTTCTAAAAATAATTTCAATACAATCTACTCCTTTAAACATTGGTACAAAAATACCGTTATATACTGTATAAAACTGAGGAACTTTATCATCTTAATAAATGTTCAAGTATCCCCGATAATAACGTGCAAACCACATTACACATCACTATACATGAATCAGGTTGATATTTCCATATTCAATTCTTTATATTTAGTCAATTGAATAAATCATTATAAATACATATATATCCGATCATACGTTTAAATTACAAAAACATTAGATTTACTCAATTTCATTAACGTTTCAATATAAACTATGCTATAATTGATAGTTGTTATGTATGAATAATCTTTCTGCATTTCCTATTTTATTTATATATTTTATAAAGATGAGGATACTATTATGGAGAAACTCTTAAAGTTTGGTTTAGTAGGAATCTTTAATACGCTCATTACAATTATTAGCTTTTGGATATTATTAAAATTTGGGATGAACTACCTTATTGCGAATACCATTGCCTATTTAATTGGTGTTGCCAATAGCTACTATTGGAATAAAAACTGGGTGTTTAAACCTAATAATAAAAGCACGTCAATGTTCTTTAAATTTCTAACTGTAAATTTAATTGTATTGGCTTTTAATACATTATGTTTATTTATATTAGTAGATAAACTTACCTTAAATGCGTTAATTGCACAGATTTTCGCAATTGGTGTCGGAATGGTTATCAATTTTGTCCTTAATAAAATTTGGACATTCAACCAAACAGAGAAGGCTACTAATTAAACTTAAACAACTTATTAAAACTACGGAGGATACAACATGCAAAAATTAATTTCGGTTGTAGTTCCTATGTACTTCGAGGAAGAAGTAGCACAGGAGTGTTATAACCGTTTAAAGTCTGTTATGCTTCAAAATGATATTAATTACGAATTTGTCTTCGTAAACGATGGTAGTACAGACCGTACAATGGAAATCTTGTCTGAGATTGCAGCAAATGACTACCGTACAAAAATCGTCAATTTCGCACGTAACTTTGGACATCAGGTAGCCGTTACAGCCGGTATTGCTGCTGCAAAAGGTGACGCTATTGTAATTATCGATGCAGACTTACAAGATCCACCTGAAGTTATTCCTGAACTTATTGCAAAATGGGAAGAAGGATATGAAGTTGTTTATGCGAAACGTAAACAACGTAAAGGTGAAACTTGGTTTAAACTTTTAACAGCTAAATATTTCTATAAATTCTTAAACTACATGTCTGATATCGATATCCCAAAAGATACTGGTGATTTCCGAATCATCGATCGTAAAGTAGCTGATGTTTTCAATCAAATGACTGAGCGCAATCGTTTCATTCGTGGGATGATGTCTTGGGTTGGCTTCCGCCAAACGTATGTTGAATATGAACGCGATGAGCGCTTTGCTGGTGAAACAAAATATCCATTGAAGAAAATGATTAAATTTGCATCTGACGGCATTATTGCGTTTTCAACAAAACCGTTACGTATCGTTATGACTTTAGGCTTATTATCAGTTCTCGTTTCAATAATTGTCTTACTATATACAATTACTGTGAAAATTATTGGCTCTGGTACGCAAACAGGTTGGGCATCTATTATGGTTGCTATTACATTCTTTAGCGGTATTCAGTTACTTGGCCTTGGAATCGTTGGCCAATATATTGCTCGTATTTACGACGAAAGCAAAAATCGTCCGATTTATATTGTGAAAGAAACAATCAATATCGAGCAAGAAGAGACTACACAAACAAAAGAAAAAGTGAATGCATAATAAAAAAGGTAACAATGAAAACTATCATTGTTACCTTTTTATATTGTAATACCCCATAAGCCTCAAACGAAATTCTTTTAAATTTGGATATATCTCTAAATTAGATAACATCCCTTGAATGACCGGAATTCTTGGATTTTGCAATCTCATTTCCGCCTCCAAAACATCTAATGTAACAAGTAATTCCTCATCTTCTAATTGATCTGCTAATGTGCGTTTAAAAACGATAATTTCTTTTAAAAAGTGTTCCTTAACCTGCTCTTTAATAAGCTCTGATTTGCAAAGGAATTCTCCCAGCTTTTCTTCATGTAACACAGGTTCTTCCGAAGATTCTACCAATCCATCTACTAAATCATCTACTCTTTTCAAAATAAAAGCAGAAACATAAGATAAGTCAATTTCTGGTGCTTGTAAAATGATTAGTTCTAAGTATCCACGGCATATGCCTTCTACCATAATGACTAAATCTAATAAATAAGGCATAACCTTTTCACCATAAATAGACAGTAAACTATTCCGATAGAATGCATGCGACTCTAACTTCATCCGCATCATAAACTCTTCCACTTCTTTATTAAAAGGAATAGCATTTTCCCTTGCATGCATAATAATAAATTCTTTATGCTTTTGTATATCATTAAATTGGCAATGCAATTGTTTTGCAAATTTTTCACGCGGCAATAACGATTCTTTTTCAATATCCATCATTTTATTTTGAATCTTGTCATAGTAATATCGAAGTGTTGCTAATAAAAGCTCCTCTTTCGATTTAAAGTATAAATAGAAAGCTCCCTTAGATATGCCACAAGCGGTCACAATTTCCTGTACTGATGTCGCATTTACACCCTTAGTCGCAAATAACTTCATAGCCATTTCTATAATTAAACGCTCTTTTTCTTTCATATCATGTCTCTCCTAAATTTAATCTCGCATCTTATTATGAATTTATTATACCATCCCTTTTCATTGACGGCTGACCAATCAGTCAGTTATATTATGTATTAGACTGACCAGTTGGTCAATACAATACAAAGGGAGCGCAAACATGAACAAAATCATTAATTTCTCGTTAAAAAATAAGTTCGCAGTTTGGCTACTAACCATTATTGTTACCATTGCAGGTATTTATTCTGGGCTGAACATGAAGCTGGAAACAATTCCTGATATTACAACACCGATTGTAACAGTAACCACGGTTTATCCTGGTGCTACACCAGAAGAAGTAGCTGACAAAGTTTCAAAACCGATGGAAGAGCAACTGCAAAATTTAAGTGGTGTAAACGTTGTTAGTTCATCATCTTTTCAAAACGCATCTTCTATTCAGGTAGAATATGATTTTGATAAAAATATGGAAAAGGCTGAAACAGAAATTAAAGAAGCTCTCGCAAATGTGAAACTGCCAGAAGGTGTAAAAGACCCGAAAGTTTCACGTGTAAACTTTAATGCCTTTCCAGTTATTTCATTAAGCGTAGCAAGTAAAAATGAATCTTTAGCTACCTTGACTGAAAATGTAGAGAAGAATGTGGTGCCAGGATTAAAAGGACTTGATGGTGTTGCATCTGTTCAAATTTCAGGTCAACAAGTAGATGAAGTTCAACTTGTCTTCAAGAAAGATAAGATGAAAGAATTAGGTTTAAGTGAAGATACTGTAAAAAATGTAATTAAAGGATCGGACGTATCTTTGCCACTTGGCTTATATACATTTAAAGACACAGAAAAATCAGTTGTTGTAGATGGAAATATTACAACAATTAAAGCATTAAAAGAATTAAAGATCCCGGCTATACCTTCATCACCGAGCGGTCAAGGTAGTGCAAACGCTGGAGCCGGTGCACAAACGTCGCAAATGAATCCAGCCGCTATGAACGGAATTCCGACAGTTACATTAGACGAAATCGCTGACATTAAAGAAGTCGGAAAAGCAGAGTCAATTTCTCGAACAAACGGAAAAGAAGCAATAGGAATTCAAATTGTAAAAGCTGCTGACGCGAATACAGTTGATGTTGTCAATGCAGTGAAAGATAAAGTAAAAGAACTTGAAAAAAAATATAAAGACTTAGAGATTATTTCAACATTCGACCAAGGTGCACCGATTGAAAAATCAGTAGAAACAATGCTGAGCAAAGCCATTTTTGGTGCTATCTTTGCGATTGTTATTATTATGCTGTTCCTACGAAATATCCGAACAACATTAATCTCTGTCGTTTCCATACCACTTTCTTTATTAATTGCTGTATTAGTCATAAAGCAAATGGATATTACGCTTAACATTATGACGCTTGGAGCAATGACAGTCGCTATTGGACGCGTTGTTGATGACTCCATTGTTGTTATTGAAAATATTTACCGACGAATGTCCTTATCAGAAGAGAAACTGCGCGGAAAAGATTTAATTCGTGAAGCTACGAAGGAAATGTTCATTCCAATTATGTCTTCTACCATTGTAACAATTGCTGTATTCTTACCGCTTGGACTAGTAAAAGGTATGATTGGTGAAATGTTCTTACCATTTGCCTTAACTATCGTCTTCGCTTTATTAGCATCGTTACTAGTAGCAGTTACGATCGTGCCGATGTTAGCTCACTCTTTATTTAAGAAAGAGAGCATGAGGGAAAAAGAAGTACATCATGAAGAAAAACCAAGTAAATTAGCAAACGGGTATAAACGCATACTTGCATGGGCTTTAAATCATAAAATCATTACATCAAGTATCGCTGTCCTTCTATTAGTTGGTAGTCTTGCACTTGTTCCAGTTATCGGTGTAAGTTTCTTACCATCTGAAGAAGAAAAAATGATCATTGCAACGTACAACCCTGAACCAGGGCAAACGTTAGAAGATGTTGAAAAAATTGCAACGAAAGCTGAGAAGCACTTCCAAGATAATAAAGACGTCAAAACAATTCAATTCTCATTAGGTGGAGAAAACCCAATGAGTCCTGGTCAATCCAACCAGGCAATGTTCTTCGTGCAATATGATAACGACACGAAAAACTTCGAAAAAGAAAAAGAACAAGTCGTTAAAGATTTACAGAAGATGTCTGGAAAAGGCGAATGGAAAAACCAAGATTTCGGAGCAAGTGGCGGTAGTAATGAAATTAAACTATACGTTTACGGAGATAGCTCGGAAGACATTAAGCCTGTCGTAAAAGATATTCAAAATATCATGAAGAAAAATAAAGACTTAAAAGATATAGACTCTAGTATTGCTAAAACGTACGCAGAGTACACTTTAGTCGCAGATCAGGAAAAACTAAGTAAAATGGGTCTAACGGCTGCGCAAATTGGAATGGGACTTTCTAATCAACATGATCGCCCTGTTCTGACAACAATTAAAAAAGACGGTAAAGATGTCAATGTATATGTAGAAGCTGAAAAACAAAATTATGAAACAATCGATGACTTAACAAATCGAAAACTTACAACACCACTTGGTAATGAAGTGGCTGTGAAGGATGTAATGACTGTAAAAGAAGGGGAAACTTCGAATACAGTGAAACACCGCGATGGCCGTGTTTATGCGGAAGTAAGTGCAAAACTAACATCTGATGACGTTTCAAAAGCATCTGCCGCTGTTCAAAAAGAAGTAGATAAAATGGATCTTCCTTCTGGCGTAGATGTTTCTATGGGCGGCGTTTCAAAAGATATTGAAGAATCATTCAAGCAACTTGGCTTAGCGATGTTAGCTGCGATTGCCATTGTATACTTCGTTCTTGTCGTTACATTTGGCGGTGCCCTTGCACCATTCGCAATTTTATTCTCGCTACCATTTACAATTATCGGAGCTCTTGTCGCCTTATTAATCTCTGGCGAGACATTAAGCGTATCTGCAATGATCGGGGCCCTTATGTTAATTGGTATCGTTGTAACAAACGCTATCGTGCTTATCGACCGCGTTATTCATAAAGAAAATGAAGGTCTATCAACACGTGAAGCTTTATTAGAGGCTGGTGCAACACGCCTTCGTCCGATTTTAATGACTGCCATTGCAACAATCGGGGCCCTTATCCCACTTGCATTAGGATTTGAAGGTAGCGGCTTAATTTCTAAAGGACTTGGTGTAACAGTAATTGGTGGATTAACAAGTTCAACGTTATTAACACTTCTTATTGTTCCAATCGTTTATGAAGTATTAAGCAAGTTCAAAAAGAAAAAAGCAAAATAACAAAAAAATAACCTCGCAAACTGCGAGGTTATTTTTTATTTCCGAATAAGATTAGGAAATCACCATATCCTTCTTTCTCTAATTCCTCTTTTGGAATAAATCGAAGGGCTGCGGAATTAATACAGTAACGAAGTCCATTCGGTCCTGGACCGTCTGGAAATACATGCCCAAGATGTGAATCTCCTTCCTTACTTCTCACTTCTGTGCGCGTCATATTATGACTCACATCCATTTTTTCTTTCACACTAGCTGACATAACTGGCTTCGTAAAACTAGGCCATCCACACCCGCTATCAAACTTATCTAAAGAAGTAAATAACGGTTCTCCTGAAACGATGTCTACATAAAGACCTTCTTCTTTATGGTTCCAATACTCATTTCGAAATGGTGGCTCAGTTCCATTTTCCTGCGTTACATAAAACTGCATCTCATTTAGTTTTTCTTTTAAATGATCATTATTTTTTGGCCAATGTTGTTTAATAAACGCATCTCGTCCTGAGCCCTTACGGTATAACTCATAGCGGAATGTATTTTTCTTATGATATCCTTGGTGATATTCCTCAGCCGGATAAAACGTAGTAGCTGGTAATATTTTTGTCGCAATCGGCTTTGAAAAGCGTCCGCTCATTGCAAGCTCTTCTTTTGAAGCTTTTGCTTTTTTATGTTGTTCTTCATTCTGATAAAAAATCACTGTTTCGTAAGACTGTCCGCGGTCGTGGAATTGCCCACCTATATCAGTCGGATCAATTTGTCTCCAGTATATATTTAATAACTCCTCATACGGCATTTTATTTGCATCAAATGTAATTTGTACTGCCTCATAATGTCCCGTCGTCTCTGAACATACTTCTTTATACGTTGGATTCTCTTTATGACCACCCGTATAGCCAGAAACAACCTGTATAATCCCTTCCATCTCTTCAAATGGCGAAACCATACACCAGAAGCATCCTCCAGCAAATGTAGCTTGCTCTACCTTTTCATTTACAGCCATTCTTTCACCCCTATTCTATGTTCTTCTTACAGTATGGCATAAGGAACATCATGTTATAAAAGAAAAAGCACCGAACATCGATGCTTTTTCTTTACTTCACTTTATTTTGTTCCAACATCCTTCTCCATTTCATCACTTGTCACATCTAAGACATCTAATAAGAAAATGAAGATTGGAATACCGATAATTAATCCCCATACACCTAAGAAGTGTTCTGAGAAGATTAATACCATAAACGTATAGAAAATTGGTAAGTTTGTTTTTTGTGACATAAACTTCGGATTTAGCACGTAACTTTCAAGCGCATGAATGACTGTTACGATAACTAAAATATAAACAACGTACATAATACCGCCGATATTGTAAGCAATCATACAAAGCGGGAATAACGAAATGATAACCCCAGCTACTGGAATTAAGCCGAGTAAGAAGATCATTAACGCTAAACCTAATAATTGCGGGAATCCTAATATCCATAGTGCAATCACGGATAAAACACAGTTAACAACTGCAATTAAAAATTGTGCTTCGATTACTTTTCCGAATGAACGTGCAAATTTCTTACCGAAGTACTCAATTTCAGTATAGAAAATTGCCAGTCGGCTTTCTTTAAATTTTGCAGTAAAAGCAACGATACGAGCTTTTTCCAATAAGAAAAATAAACTTAAAATTAAAGAAAGTAACACTTGAAGACCAAATTTCCCAACATTCGTAATTGATTTATACAAAATGTCGACGCCTTGTCCTACATATTTTGAAAGTTCCATATGATTGACAGCATTAACTGCATACTTAATTAATTCACTATCTGGTGGGTTTCTTAAAAATACGTTAAATTGATAAATCAATTGTGAAATTTGTATCGTTAATACTGGTAAATATTTAAATAGCGTAATAGCAATTCCACCAATTAACATGACATATAGAAATGCTATAATAATTTTTCGATTAATGGGCATGAAATGATCTAATTTACGAGAAATAAACTTTTGGAATCGATCCATTAAATACGTGAGAATAAACGTAATTAAAATTAAATTCAACATACTTTGCAGCCCGTATAACACGAGAGCAAGTATTACTAATACGAGTAACCTCTGAAATCCTTTGCTTTGAAACAGGTTTTTTATTTGCATAATCGACGAGTACTCTCTCCTGTCCTATAAAGTAAAACGTTAATAAGTAGATTTTTTCTCTCTTCTCTACCTTTAATTATTTATTCATATGAAGATCTTTATAAGCTTATTATATATCTCCCTTAGTAGATCCTATAGTAGCTTACTTCTTATTTTACAATACAATGACCTAATTCAAAACGTATTCTACACAGTATTAATGAAGATTTAAGGAAACTTACATTTTATTTAAATAGGTCTTACCACTACTGTAACATAAAAAGCAAGCTATCAGTAGAAATCTGTCCTACAAATAGCTTGCTTTTCTCATTTTTTAAGTAAGTTTTCCTAGCCGATGAATGGCATAAACATCGGTATGACAACTACAGTTACAACCCCAACTACTGTTACAGCAATACTTGCCATAGCTGCCTCTACTTCACCCATTTCAATTCCTACTGCCACTCCTAATGCGTGACCTGCTGTTCCAAGTGCTAAACCTTTTGCAATTGGATGTTTTACTCTAAATGTTTTTAAGAATAACGCTCCTAATGCGTATACGATAACTGCGTTAAAAATAACTGCAAACGATGTAATTGCTGGTATGCCACCAATACTTTCAGAGATTGGTAACGCAATTGCTGTTGTTGCTGCTTGTGGTAACATTGAATTCATTACTGCTGTATCTAGACCAATTGCTTTGGCAACAATGAACACGACAATTACTGAGCAAATGGATCCAACTACGATAGCCGATAAAATTTGCCACCAATATTTTTTCAGCTTGTCCACTTGTTTATATAATGGAATTGCAAACGCGATTGTTGCTGGTTCTAAGAAGAAGCTAATCATTTTTCCGCCAGTATTATATTCTTCAAAAGTAAAATTACCTACTTTTAGAAAGACAATCCCTAACACCATCGCTACAAATAATGGTGTGAATAAGAAGAAGCCTTTTGAATGCTTAAATAATAATGTTCCGATTCCGTATGCGATTAATGAAACGACGATTCCGAAATATGGAGTCATTGTGCTTGCCATGTTCATTCCCTCCTAACAATATATACTAAATTAGTTATGCAACTTTTCCGTGCTTGCGCCCTTTATTTACTACTTTCAATTCTTTCGTATCTTCTATTTCTTTATCATCTTTTCCTAAGATAAATTGTGCAAATAATCCTGTTACAGCAAGTAAAATAATTGTTGCTACAACAATTACAGTTAAAATTTGTACAAAATATTGTCCCATTACACCGAGAGAATTAATAACTGAAATACCTGATGGGACGAAAAGGAATCCGATAATACCTGTTAAAGCTGTTCCAAGTGATTCAACTTGTTCCAATTTAATAACTTTTAAACATAATAGGCTAAATAAAATAACTAATCCGATCACCGATGAAGGCATCGGAATTGGTAAATGTGTTGCAATAATATTAGAAACTAACATAATAGCTGAAAATATGAATGCTTGTGATAAGAAACTATATACTTTTTTCGTACTCATTTTGGCCACCTCTTTCGATTTGGTACCTTAATTGTATAAGATACAAACAAAACTGTAAGCGTTTACACAACAGAACGTCAAATATACAAAATTAATTACAGAAATAGGCAGATGAAATACAAAAAGCTACTTCTTAAATACGAAGCAGCTTTTTGAGTTCTTTTGCATATGTACGGCTAACAGGTACTTTTGATCCTTCTTTCATAATTAAATTATATGTAGAATTGAACCATGGTTGTATTTCTGTAATATGATTAATATTTGCAATAAAACTGCGATGAACACGCATGAAACTTGCCTGCGGCAACTTCTTTTCCAAAATGACAAGTGTATCATGTGTTACATATGTTTCTCTCATCGTTTTTACTGTCACTTTTCCGTCCACAAGTCCTACATATATAATATCTTCAATATTCACAAGTACAATCGATTCTTCAATTGGTAATGCTAATTTATGCATCTCGGTCGTTACGTCTACACCCTTTACTTCTTGTTTTGTTTCTAATTTTATTTGTTTTTGCTTTTTATATTTCTTTAATGTCTGTATGATACGTTCTTCATCGAAAGGCTTTAAAATGTAATCTAACGCATCTACTTCAAATGCTTGCAACGCATATTGATCATAGGCCGTAGCAAACACAATTGCAGGTGGATTTTTCATCTTCTTTAATATATTTGCGATTTCAAATCCGTTATCATCAGATAGCTGAATATCTAGGAACACAATATCTGGTTTATTTTGCATTAGCTCTTCTAATGCATCCTCTACACAATCCGCCTCACCAATTATCTCTACTTCTTTCGTTTGCTCTAATAGATATTTCAATTCATCACGCGCTAACATTTCATCATCAACTACTAATACTTTTAACACTCCGTTTTTCCTCCCCTACTTTTTTCGGAATTACAAAGAGGAACTTTGTCCCTCGCTCTAATTCACTTTCAATTTGAAGCATTGTCTCTTTCCCAAATAGCCCGATAAGTCGTTCATTAATATTATATAAAGCTGTTCCAGTCCCTTTCTTTGATGGAACTACCATTTTTCCTAATTGTCCTAGACGCTCACTCTCAATTCCTTGTCCATTATCTTGGACTTCAAAATGCACCATCCCCTCTTTTTCAAACACATGTACTTCAACTTCGCACACCGGCTGCTTTTTCGGAAAAGCATGGCGCAATGCATTTTCAACTAATAGCTGCAGTACAAATGGTGGAACTAAGGTCGTCTTTAACTCTTCCTCAATGTACATCTTCACTTCATACTTATTCGGAAACCTCGCTTGTTCTAACGATAAGTATGCATGTACATGATTTAACTCTTGTTCTAATGGAATAAGCAATTGGCGTGCCCCTTGCAAATTACAACGAAAATACACGCTAAGCTGCAATAATAATTTTCTCGCTTTTTCTACATCTGTTCGGCATAAAGCCGATACAGTATTAATTGCATTAAATAAAAAATGCGGATTGATTTGTGCTTGTAACGCTTTTATTTCGGCATCTTGCAATAACTTACTTTGTAACTCCGCTTCACCTAACTCAAGCTGTGTAGAGAATATTTTCGCTAGCCCTTCCGCTAGCTCTTCTTCCACACGACTTAATTGATTAGAGTTTTTAAAATAAAGCTTTAATGTTCCTATCGTATTCCCATGTGAAGTTAGTGGAATAACAACTGCCGCTTGTAATGGACACCCTTCATGTTGACAATTAATAACCTCACGCGATTTCGCTTTCATTATTTTTCCTGTGTTCAACACTTCTTTCGATAAACCCGTTATTAAACTATGTGAAGGAATATGGTGATCTGATGCTAATCCAACGTGAGCTAATATTTTCTCTGTATCTGTTAAGGATACCGCATCTGTTCCCGTAAAGCGGTGAATAATTTGTGCCACATGTTTACAAGAATCCTCTGTTAATCCTCTGCGAAAATACGGCAATGTTTTGTCAGCAATTCGTAATACTTTATGCGTTTGTAAAGCTTTCGCATTTTCTTCCTGGCGCAAAATAGCTTGTATCATAGAAAGTAAAATAAAACTTCCGAAACTATTTACAAGGATCATTGGTATCGCAATTGTTTTCACGATACTAATTCCATCCTCTACGATTAATAGGATCATAATCATTTCTAAAGAAACGATAAACACGCTTAAAACTGCCGAAAACTTAGGCGTAATTGCACGATTATATTTTTTGAAAATGTATCCAATATAACCCGTTATAACACCTGCTAAAATTGACGAGATTGCACAACTTAGCGCTGTTGTCCCGCCAAGCATATAACGGTGAATACCAGCAATCGATCCTACTCCAATTCCGACGATAGGCCCACCAAGCAATCCACTAATTCCAACACCCATAATACGTGTATTCGCAATTGTACTAGATGACGAAACACCTTGTAGCCAATTTTCTTTCATAATTGTATTCCCGGCAATTTCAATTCCTGTGTAATTGCTTACAATTGTAAACACTGAAAAAATACAAATAAGCTTAAGCTTATCTACATACCCATCTTGTCTATGAAGAAGGCGCCTGAACGTTTTAATATGAGAAAGTAAAAATCCTAAAATAACAATAAGCCCGACACGTTCAATCATCATAAGTACTAAATTTAGCATCTGTGATTCATTCCTTTTTATATGAGTTAGTTTTATTATGGGAAAATAATGAAGTAGGCGTCAAGAAGAATGAAATATCTTTTGAAACATTTTACACATAACAATTCACTCTTTATTTGACAATCTAATAGAAGAGTGCTAAAAATAAGGTAATATAATACAGTCCTTTAACCCAACCCCGTGAGGTTGAGAAGGAAGTCGGAATATACTATACGTATGGTCTTTTTTAGGGATACGTATGCTTTTTTGGCCTTCTCATCATATCAGGTGAGAAGGCCTTTTGTTATTCTTCCATAGCGACTGTAGAAGAAAATAAGGAGGAGTAATGATGAACGTTACTACTGATGTACAATCAACAACAGAGGAGACGAAAGAAAAAAGATATAAAACATTGTTTGGTTCTGCGCTAGGATATGCAGCAGAAGGTTTAGATATGTTGCTCTTATCTTTCGTACTCGTCTACATTTTAAAAGAATTTCATTTAAGCCCAGTTGAAGGTGGAAACTTAACATTAGCTACCACAATAGGAATGTTAATTGGGTCTTATTTATTTGGATTTATCGCTGATTTATTTGGTCGTATCCGTACGATGGCCTTCACAATCTTACTATTCTCACTCGCAACAGCACTTATTTATTTCGCAACAGATTATTGGCAATTATTAATTCTTCGTTTTTTAGTTGGAATGGGAGTTGGTGGTGAATTCGGGATTGGGATGGCCATCGTAACTGAAACATGGTCTAAAGAAATGCGCGCTAAGGCAACATCCGTTGTTGCACTTGGATGGCAATTTGGCGTACTAGTCGCTTCACTCCTTCCAGCATTTATCGTCCCGCATTTCGGATGGAGAGCTGTTTTCTTATTTGGGCTCATTCCCGCTCTACTAGCTGTCTATGTACGCAAAAGTTTAAGTGAACCGAAAATATGGGAACAAAAACAAAGATACAAAAAAAAATTGTTACAAAAAGAAGCTGAAGGTAATTTAACAACTACCGAGGCAGAACAACTAAAGCAAATGAAAAAGTTCCCACTTCGAAAGTTATTTGCCAATAAAAAAGTAACGATAACAACAATCGGTCTTATTATTATGTCATTCATCCAAAACTTCGGATATTATGGAATTTTCACATGGATGCCAACTATTTTGGCAAATAAATATAACTACACGTTAGCAAAAGCGAGCGGTTGGATGTTCATCTCTACGATCGGCATGCTAATTGGAATTGCAACTTTCGGTATTCTAGCCGATAAAATTGGCCGCCGTAAAACTTTTACAATCTATTATGTCGGTGGTACTATATACTGTCTCATTTACTTCTTCTTATTCACAGACTCAACATTATTGTTATGGGGAAGTGCATTGCTTGGATTCTTTGCAAATGGCATGATGGGAGGATTCGGAGCAGTTTTAGCTGAAAACTATCCTGCTGAAGCTCGCTCGACAGCAGAGAACTTTATTTTCGGTACAGGACGTGGGTTAGCTGGATTTGGACCTGTTATTATTGGCTTACTTGCTGCAGGTGGCAATTTAATGGGAGCACTATCTCTCATCTTCATTATCTATCCAATCGGTTTAGTTACAATGCTATTATGTGTCCCAGAGACGAAAGATAAAGTATTAGAATAGATTGAAACTGTATCCTTCAAGAAAGGTAGTTGGATAAATAAGAAAGAGGAAGTATCTCAAATGAGATGCTTCCTCTTTTTATATAAATACAATTATTTATTTTGATTTACTAGCTTTTTGAAACAAGAAGGAAGTTTTCTCTTCTTCTTTTACAATACCTTGCTTTAAAGCTAATTCCCCTGCAACTTTAGGCGCTAGCCATAGCATTGGGAATAACAGAATGGATACTGGGACAGCTGTTACTACGATGAATGATTGCAATGCATTAATACTTCCCTCACCCATGTATAAAAGAATCGCTGCAACTGTTCCCATAATAAGCGACCAAAACACTCGCAAACTAATTCTAGGATCTCCATCTCCAGTCACTGCCATTGAAATCGAATAAGCCATTGAATCTCCTGTTGTCACTACAAATAAGATTGTTAATAAAAGAAATGCAGGTCCAATGATATGAGAGAGTGGCAGTTGCTCTGTAATAGCAATCATAGCCGCTGGCATACCAGATTCACTTAATGCGGTCGAAATAGAACCAGGATTCATTAACTCGTAAAATACACCTGATCCCCCCAAAATCGTAAACCAAAACGTTGTAATAATAGGTGCAATAATTCCAATTGCAACGATGATTTCTCGGATTGTTCTTCCTCTTGAAATACGGCTCACTAAAATTGCCATCATCGGTCCGTATCCAATAAACCATCCCCAGAAAAAGATTGTCCATGATCCTAACCAAGTTGTATCACCACGATATGTGCTCATTGGAATAAATTCATTTATATAAAATCCAAATGAAGAAACAAATGAATCAATAATAAATCCACCTGGTCCAAACAGTAATACGAATGCCATTAATAAAACTGCTAGCCTAACATTTAAATTACTTATAATTTGAATCCCTTTATCAATTCCCGTTACCGCAGATATAGTAGAAACGGCTACTACACAAACAATAATGGCTAATTGAGTAGTAAACACATCAGGAATGTTAAACAATGCTTGTAATCCATAACTTGCTTGTAGTCCTAAAAATCCGATTGGACCAATCGTCCCTGCAGCTACCGCAATAATGGCAAATACGTCAATCATTGTTCCAAGCCAACTCTTTCGCAATTTCTCCCCAAAAATAGGATATAAAAGCGTTCGAGGTTTTAACGGCATACCTTTATGATAGTGTCCGTACATCATAACTACCGCACTAATTGTACCTAAAATCGTCCAAGCGAGGAAACCCCAGTGCATATAACTTTGTGCTAAAGCAGGCATGACTGCTTCTTGCGTTCCAGCAGTTATACCTTCATGTATTGGTGGCACCGTCATCAAGTGGTACATCGGCTCTGCGGCTGCCCAAAAAACGCCACCTCCGGCAAGTAATGTAGACATAATAATAGCGAGCCATTTTGTCGTACTAATCTCAGGTTTTTCTAGCCCCCCAAGTTTAACTCTTCCATATTTTGAAAACGCCATACACATTGCCACAATAAACGTACCAATTAATAAAACCTGCCAAAAGGCACCAAAATATTTAATCGAAGCTGCAAAACTTCTATTAATGACTCCCTCTACATAACTTTTATTTAAAATAACTGCAATTACAAATAATAAAAGTGAGCCACCACTAATAAGAAATACAGGCCAATCTGTTTTTCGACTCTTCATTCTCATTTACACTTCCTCCTTCCTCAGCAATCTAAAAAAACAACTTTATTATGTTTTACTGTTTACAACCAAAACATAACGATTATATAAGCATAATAATTCATCGATTTTCTACACACTTATGTTGTCCCTAAAAATATGCTAAATCCCTTATTTAAAAGAAAATTTCTATTCCTATTACATAAAAAAGCAAAACAAAAGACCTTATATTTCTATAAGGTCTTCGAAACAGAAATTTGATTATAACATAAGGAACTCCTTGGTTCAAAAAGCCCCTTCCAAAAATAACCGATAGTAAAGGCTTCCATTTGCTACGTAACAGTAATTAAAAAAAATTATATTTTACATAAAAAAACTATACTAAATATCATTTATGAAAGAAATTCGGCTTCAAAATTTCATTCGGATACGGTTTATGATAAATATGAGTGGTAGCTGGCGAAAGCGGTGGAATAAGCCACACCCAATTGCCAGTGACAACCCTTCCACATGCTGCTTCTTGCTTCTCAAATTGTTGAAACTGTTGTGCAGCTGTATGGTGATCCACAATACTAACTCCTTGTTTTTTGAAGGAATGTAATACAGCAATATTCAACTCAATGAGTGCCTTATCTTTCCATAACGTACCGTTTCTCGATGTATCTAACTCCATCATCTCCGCAACTGCCGGAAGTAAATTATAGCGATCATGATCCGCTAAATTACGAGCCCCAATTTCCGTACCCATATACCATCCATTGAACGGAGCGGCTGTATAGGAAATACCGCCAATTTCTAAGCGCATATCTGAAATCATTGGAACCCCATACCATTTTGCTCCTAAAGATGAGATTGGGTACTCTGGATGTTCAATTGGTACTTCTTTCACTTCTCTTTTAGGAATTTCTTTATATACAGGTTCTTTTCCATCGACAGAAAATACAAGTGGCAATACATCGAAATTCGTACCTTCCCCCTGCCAGCCAAGTTCCTGACAAAAATCCGTAAACGCAGTGGAATGAGAGTCACCGATCACTCCCATTTCTGTTTTATATCCTGCATACCGAATCAATTGGTGATTATAAATTCGTATATTATTTCCTTCACCTTGATATTGCTTAAAAATCGTAATTGTCGGTTTCACTTTCCCATCGTTCGTTGCATATTTAATATGATGAATTAATGCATTATATACACCTTCTTCATCACTTACTTCACGTGCATCTAATATGTGCATCTTACTCCAAAATAGTCTTCCGATACATCGATTACTATTGCGCCATGCCATTCGTGATCCATGAACAAGTTCTTCAAATGTATGCTCATACGTCCCCGTCTTCTCTATCTCAACTCGAATTTCTTTCACACGTTCTTCTATGAATTGCTCTTTATTAAGCTCTTTATAGCAAATCGTAATAAACTGACTCGCTTCCTCTATTAATTGTTTCGTTTTACTCATAAACGATCTCCTTCTATTTCAACAAAACGTTCTACTTTACAGTATAAGCAAAAAGAATAAGAGTCACAAATGAAAGTGGAAGTGTTACTTTTATTGTAATATTTTTCAGAAAATTAAAGACATTACTATTGACTTACATAAAAAATAGGTGTATTTTTGACTCAGGTAAAGTTTTTTTACCTAGACCAACTTTTAAAAAGAAAGGAGGTAATGTTATGTCTTCATTTCAATTGCCAAAGCTTTCATATGACTATGATGAACTAGAGCCATATATCGATAGCAATACGCTTTCCATTCATCATGGAAAGCACCATGCGACATACGTAAACAATTTAAATGCTACTTTAGAAAACTATACGGAATTACATAATAAGTCTTTAGAAGAGTTACTATGTAATTTAGACGTTTTACCAAAGGAAATTGTTACAGCTGTAAGAAATAACGGTGGTGGTCACTATTGTCATAGTCTTTTTTGGGAAGTAATGAGCCCACGAGGTGGCGGTGAGCCTAATGGAGACGTTGCAAAAGTCATTGATTATTATTTCAATACCTTTGACAACTTAAAAGATCAACTTTCCAAAGCAGCTATTAGTCGTTTTGGAAGTGGCTATGGATGGCTTGTCCTGGATGGTGAAGAACTTTCCGTTATGAGTACACCAAATCAAGATACACCTTTGCAAGAAGGTAAGATTCCATTACTCGTCATCGATGTATGGGAACACGCCTATTATTTAAAGTATCAAAATCGGCGCCCAGAATTTGTTACCAATTGGTGGCATACAGTGAACTGGGACCAGGTAAATGAAAAGTATTTACAAGCAATTCAATCACAAAAACATTAGTCGTGCGTATAAGGTAAGTTTGGTAATGTAAAATTAGTATTGTCGAAATCCTCCAGAATCCCCCGGATTGCCACCGGGGGATTTATGATTATTTCATTGCATGTATGTAATAACGTAATACTTGTTCTATGTCTATTTTCAACTCTCGGAACGGGAATCCTAATTTACTAGCTTTTCCATTATGTAATGTACAATTAATCACTTCATTATAAGGTGCTACATTATCTCCTTCTTCTTGAACGAGTGCTTTTATTCCCGTATTTTCTTCTATGAAATGAATAACTTCGCCAGTAGAAACTACCCCGTTGCTACAAGCATTAATTGGCCCTTCTATATCCTTCATCCCGCACCAAGCTAAAAATTCTCCTGCTTCTTTCTCATGTATAAATGACAACTCTCCATCTAAATGCTTCACCGCGACAGGCTCTTGCTTCACAATATGCTCAACGTAAAATTGTAACCTTTTCGTATAATCGTTTTCTCCAATAACAACTGGAAAACGTACTGCAACAACTGGAAATGTTGCTTGTTCGAATACAGCAGCTTCAGCTAATCGCTTGCCTTCACCATAATTAAAATCCTTCCTATCCCCATACGTAATAGCATACTCATACGGATTAAAGTTCTCTTCTAACAAGCTTATTGCTGGCTCGTAAACAGCCATTGAAGATGTCATAACGTATTTCTTCGTTTTTCCTCTTAACACTTCACATACCATCTTCGCTGCATTTGAGCTATAGCATAAATTATCGTATACGATATCATAACTTTTATCTTCTAGACGCTCTGCTAATTGCTTTTCATCTTCTCTATCTACAATAAGTCTTTTTACTGTACTTCCAAAAGGGTCTTCTGTAATCCCTCTCGTCGCAATCGTCACATCATGTCCATCTTGCAAAAGTGCTTCTACCAAATGTTTACCAAAAAATCTTGTTCCCCCTAGTACCAATACTTTTTTCAACTTCATCATCCCCATTTTGATAAAATGTAAAATACTACCTCCCTATTATAAATGCTCATATATAAAAAGCACGTAATTCGTTTAACGATTCCATGCTTTTCTACAGAAAATATATTAACGTACTCGGTATTTATAAATACAATAACAGAAGTATAAAATAGAAATTACGGATACATAAACCCATAGATCATATACAAATCCCTCGCCCCATACTCCCATAAAATAAAAGAGTGAAGGCAACGTCAATGTTACCCATGACTGTACGAAGGCAATTCTTCCAAGATATTGATTGATATTCTTTTTTTGTGTATTTAATACAAAGAATAAATACCAAAGTAATGCCCACATAAACCACGTTAATGCATTCACAACATCGTGGAATTGAACAAATGAAACAACCATATAGAATAAAGCAATAATTGCTACCCACATACAAAACCAGCCTAGACCGCTACTATCCATTCCTTTTATAAAGGTAACACCTACATATAAATAGGTTAATCCAAATAAGAAAGTAGCTGCATATGAATACACTGTCCAATTGCTTTGGTCAGAAATCATGATCAAATAGAACGGAATAATAATTTGTAGTGCACCTACAAATAAATTAAAAACACCCGCACTTTTCATCTCTGCTTTTCCTAATATAACAAGACTATTTAAAAATAAAGCTGCACCCGAAAGTAATAATCCTACATATCCCATATATATTCGTGTGAAAATCTTTCCCTTTCACACCTTTAACCTCCCCGCACTATAAAGTGATACCTATATTATTTTTCTTCCTATTTAAAACTACACACATAATTTTACATCCGAATAAGTCAGACTTCCTACCTTAAAAAACAATAAAAAAATCCCTTCAATACATACCATACAGTAATCATGTCAATCAAAATGCATCGCGTTATAAAAACGCTTTCAATAATGCGTGACTCAATTAAAAGCTAATAGGATTATTTGATTATAAACGTACTTTAACAATGATACAAGTACTAGAATACTCTTCCATATTACATTTTTTATTTCTATAAAAAATTGATAGAATGATGCATCCTCCCTATCTCCTTCTATTAATAGTTCGCATAGAATATCGTACAACCATATTAATTTAGAAAGGTTTGATATTTATGTCCCCTCATTGTTCAAAGCCATCCGTTCTTCATTCCACAGGTGTATTAACAAGAGAACCTGCAACGGTCTCAGCAGTAATAAACATTGTAAATTTAGATGCATATGGCACACAATATGTAAATATAGAAGTGTGGGATTGGTCTAACTATTCTAATCCGGTAAAATTACCTGTATTAATTGGTGAAGATATACCAGTAGAATTCCCATATCTTTTAAAAGGCAACAACCTAGCAGTATTTTATGCTGATATAGGTGAATCTAGTGATTTGTATGAAATTTGTATTTCTTACCCTACCCAATCCAATATTATTGCAAATTGTTTTGGACGAAGCTTGCCACCTTATACAAGCCAAGAAGGTAATACTGTGTATCATAAACAACTTGTCCGCATTTATTAAGGGGTTTTCTTTTATGGAAGCAGTTGCTATTTAAACGCCATGGTCAGTAATATGTTCTCTTTACTAAAGTGAACATATTACTGATTTCAAACAATATAATAGGGGAATACCTTGCTAACTATCCTAAATCATTTGATAGCCGTTTTTATTATTTACCTGCCATCTCCAAGAATCTACACACATCTCTTCTAACCCATATTCCGCTTCCCATCCTAATTCCCGTTTCGCTTTAGATACATCAGCAAAACATATTGCTACATCACCAGGACGACGCCCTATTACTTTATAAGGTATTTTCTTACCTGAAACCTTCTCAAAAGCCTTTACCATCTCCAATACACTATATCCTTTACCTGTGCCAAGATTGTATGCCTCGATTCCTTTCGTCTCAAGTACTTTCTCAAGTGCCTTTACATGTCCTTTTGCAAGATCAACAACGTGAATATAATCACGGACACCTGTCCCGTCTTTCGTTGGATAATCATTTCCGAATATATTTAGCTCTTTTAACTTACCTACCGCCACCTGCGTTACATATGGCATTAAATTATTCGGAACTCCATTTGGGTCTTCTCCAATACGACCACTTTTATGTGCTCCAAATGGATTAAAATAACGAAGTAACGCAATACTCCATTCATCATCAGCTTTTGCTACATCACGCATAATTTGCTCAATCATTAATTTTGTTTGTCCATATGGATTTGTCACACTCAGCGGAAATTCTTCTGTAATTGGTGATGTTTTTGGAATTCCATATACAGTTGCAGATGAACTAAAAATAAATTTTTTAACATTATGTTTCTGCATCACATCACATAGTATGATCGTACTTATTATATTATTATAATAATATGTAAGAGGAATTGTAGTTGATTCCCCCACCGCTTTAAATCCAGCAAAATGTATAACCGCTTCAATGTTATTTCTCAAAAAAATCTCATTCATTTTTTCACGATTTAAAACACTTTCTTTATAAAATTCGAATTGTTTTCCTGTTATCTCTTTTACTCGGTTTAAAGACTCGATTGAACTATTTGAAAGATTATCTACGACTATAATTTTATAATTACTATTTAATAATTCTATACACGTATGACTACCAATATATCCTGCTCCACCCGTTATAAGTATCGCCATATATATAGTCCCCCACTAATTATTAATTATAAAATTTTATAACCTCAATACATATCTATCCTATCACAAAATAGACTGATAATTTAAAAAATATTTTTAATTATTATTCATAAAAAAGAGTTGCATAACCTTTACATTATGCAACTCTTTAACATACATATGTGTCTATATCTTTATTTATTAATCAAGAAAAATAAAAATTACTCAGAAATTTCATCTTGTTAAATTACGTAATAATATACACTTAAAAAGTGGGCAAGGCTTCCCAATAACACGAACACGTGAAAAATTTCATGATGCCCCATATGTTTAAACTCTAACCATTTTGGCTTTGTTCCATAAATAAATCCACCAATCGTATAAAAAATGCCCCCAAGCACTAGAAGCACGATACCTCCTGCACTTAAGTTAGCAGCTAACGGTGCAAAGAACAGAACAATTAACCAGCCCATTGTAATATAAATTGCTGTTGATAACCATCTCGGACAACTAAACCAAAACATTTTAAAAACAATACCACAAACGGCTGTTGCATACACTAAACAAAATAATAATAAACCGTTTGCGGAATGTAATGTAATTAAACAAAATGGTGCATATGTACCTGCAATCAATATAAAAATCATAGAATGATCAAGCTTCCGAAAGAAATAAATAACACGCTCACTGGCTACAACACTATGATATACAGCTGATGCTGTATACAGAACCATCATTCCGATGCCAAACAAAATAACAGCTGTAATTGCCGCAAAAGATGGCGTCTTAATAGAAACTTTTACAAGCATAGCTAATAATGCAACAAATGATAATACAGCTCCTCCTAAATGGGTAAAAGCATTAACCGGTTCTCTTATATATGCATTCATATAAACACCCCTCATATAATTACATGTAGTTTTGATAACTACATGTAATTATATACACATTAACCTTATAGGTCAACATTTACAATTCATTTGTTTCGTAATACCATATTTAAAGATAAACTAAACATTATGCTCCACTAAGTTATAAAAGCGAGGGGTTCTACGTGGAAAATATAAACAAATTACTTGAAGCATTACATTTAGAAAAAAATATTACGCTTGAGGATATTCCAAATGTCGACTTGTATGTAGACCAGGTTGTCCAACTATTTGAAAATACTTATGCGGATACAACAAGAACCGATGATGAAAAAGTATTAACAAAAACAATGATTAACAATTACGCAAAAGGTAAACTATTTATTCCAATCAAAAATAAAAAATACTCAAAAGATCATATGATTTTAATTAGCTTAATTTATCAATTAAAAGGGGCCCTTTCCATTAATGACATAAAAAGCTCCTTAAAAAATATAAATGAATCCTTATTAAGCGAGGATTCATTCGAATTAAATACGCTATATAAAGATTACCTTTCTCTTACCGAAAACAACGTCGAAAGCTTTACACAAGACGTAAATAACCGTGTTTCAGAAGTAAGTGAAATTTCTTCTTTAGAAGATCCGAACCTAGAGAAGTTTTTATTACTAACATCATTTGTGTCGATGAGTAATATGTATAGGCGCTTAGCTGAGAAGTTGATTGATGATTTAGAAGAAGCCTAATAATTATAAAGTGAAACTTTAATCAGTGGGGGGTCTTACTGCCCATTAAAGCGGGATAAAAATGAACTTCCACTATCCGATATGATTGTATTATTTTCTATTTAGATTTTACTCTTTCAAAAAAAAAGTACATTTTGCATACTGGCAAAATGTACTTTTTTCTAACATTATAATTTTTATTGTTTCTTTATTAGCAATTCAAAGCGATCACAATACTCTTTTACTAATAATTTACACATAGCATAAAAAATAAAAACATTAATAGTAACGATAAACATTCCCATATTCGTATTAAAGCCCGCATACAAGACCATTACTATATTTAAAAAGATTGTTAACGTTAATCCTAAAGCTATTCCTGTCCATTTCATTTCATATAGCAGTAAAAAGAGTACAAATACTAACGCTGGGAAAGCATATCTCTCATGTATTTGCGTAGGTAACATAAAGAACGCAAAACTTATAAAAGTCGCGGCTTTCAGTAGAACTGCCGTATTCATATGACGATGGAAAAAGACATATAAGCAAGTTAATGCCGCTGCAATAGACAAGAGTATTAACCCAACTGTTTTCAATGTAATATGTGGTACAACTTGAATCGTATCCACCATATTAGGATCCGTACCAATCGCATAATACCAAATATTCATAGCAAATACAGTTACCGTTGGGAAAGTACCCACCGCATTTAAATATGCTTGTGTTAACATAGTAATAAATGTTCCATGGGCTGCGAAATAAAGACCGAATAGTAATAACGGGATACAGAACCCTATTATAAATTTAATTAATTGCTTACCTTCCCTTTTTTCAAAAATGACTTTTAGGAAATACATAGCAAATACAGGCGCAATTACAATTGATTGAAATTTAGCTAGTAACGCTATAGCGTAAATAGCACCAGACCAAGTTGGCTTAGACATTAGTAATAAAATAGAACTAACCATCAATATACTATGTAGCATATCTACTTGACCCCAAATAGTCCCATCCACTATAATCGCTGGGCTAAATGCAAAAAATGTTACTAATGCTGCTCTCACAATCGAATTGTCTATCCTTTTAGAAACTATAGCAAAAATGATTATGGCTACTACTTCAAATGCAATGGATGGGACTCGAATTAAAACACCCGCGGCTTCCACATATGTATTAAAAAACGACAATACCCCTCCATAAATACCTAAAAGAGCTAAGAAAAATGGCGGATAGTTTACTAAATCTCCATGTGCATACACATCACCTAGTCCATATTTACCTACTGTATTCATCCAATCCACAAAAAATAGTTGATCTCGTTCATATCCTTCTAAATAAAATGCTAAATATAAACGGAATAACAGAGATGCAACAACTACTACAACCAAATAGAAATGAAGCCATTTTAAACTCCACCTATCTTGAGTAAAATTCATTAAACAAAACACCGTCCTTACTTTTTATAGCTTAAAACAATTGAATTAAAAATCGAATTGCTTATATAAAAACATCTCCCTAAACGAATTAACAAATTCCCATTCAATGGTATAAAAAATCAAATGAATATACTAACATACAAAAAAACCATCGTCAATCACGTATTAGTTGAGGTCCATTCAAATTATCCGCTCTATAAATAAGCCTCAAAAAAATATCCACCTTTAAAGTGGATATTTTCATTTATTTAATTGCCTCATGAACTTTTAATTGTTTACCTTTTATCGTTGTATTTCTCATAACCTTTAAAACAAGCGGTCCTTTTCCGTTTAATATTTCAACATATGAAACATTATCTTGTATGGTAATAATACCTATATCATTAGCAGAAACACCTTGAATTTTAGCAATTGTCCCAACGAAATCTACGGCTCTAATTTTCTTTTTCTTTCCACCATTAAAGTACAATTTCATAATTCCTTTGTTTAGATCTGCATTTTTATCTTTCTTTATAATTGGTTTAGCATATATCTTTTCTTCAAATACTGCTTTCCCTTTCATAACTTCTTCTTTTGAAGGTCCCAGTTTCTTTGGAATTTCAAATCCGATATATTCCTCAATCTCTTCTAAAAATCTATTTTCATAAGGCGTTATAAATGTAATAGCTTTTCCACTATTACCAGCTCGTCCCGTTCTTCCCGTACGGTGTACATAGCTTTCTTTTTCTAATGGAATATCGTAATTAATAACATGTGTAATATTATCAATATCAATTCCTCTTGCAGCTACATCAGTTGCTACTAAATAACGGAACTTTCCTTTTCTAAAATCATCCATAACTTCAAAACGATCTTCTTGTACCATACCACCGTGTATTTTGTCACAAGGATAATTAACTCGTTTTAGCTGTCTATATACATGATCTACGTTTTCTTGTGTACGACAAAAAATGATACAACTGTCTGGATTTTCAATCATAGTTACATCCTTAAGAAGTGAAAGCTTCTCTTCTTCCCTTACTTCAAAAAGGGTATGTTCAATTTTTTCTGTTGTAATCCCAGCTGCTTTAATTTCAATATGAGTTGGCGCATTCATATATGTACGGGATAACTTTTCAACATCTTCCGGTAAGGTTGCTGAAAATAGCATTGTCATTCTTTTTGTAGGTAATTCATCAATAATTGCCTCTACTTGATCGATAAAGCCCATATTTAGCATTTCATCTGCTTCATCAATCACTAAATACTTCAATCGCTCTAAAGACAGAGTCCCTTTTTCAATATGATCCAACACACGTCCTGGAGTCCCTACTACAATATGCGTCTTTTGCTTTAACTCTAATTTTTGACGCGCAAATGGAGATTTACCATAAATTGCAGCAGCTTTAATTCTTTTGAATCGCCCTATATTCGTAATATCTTCTTTCACTTGAACAGCAAGTTCCCTCGTTGGTGTTAAAACTAATGCTTGTGGTTTATTCTCTTCCCACTCTACCATTTCACAAAGTGGTATCCCGAACGAAGCCGTTTTTCCACTTCCCGTTTGCGACTTTACAACAAGATCCTTCTTTTGCAATGCAACTGGAATAACTTCTCCTTGTACTTCTGTTGGATGCTCATATCCTAAACCAGTAAGTGCTCGTCTTACTTCTTTACTTAATGCATAATTGCTAAAGCTTTTTTTACTCATATATTAACCTCATTTGATTTTATATTTAACTTATTCTGTTCTTCATGCCTCACTTTAGACTATAGTAAGATACTATATTAATCCACTGTTTTTAATTCGTTTATATCTAAATTTATTTAAAGATAATTTTAAAATAGTAAAGGGCAGCCTTAATTATAAGTCTGCCCTATCTATACCATATTCATTTTTTACGGAACCAATTTTTTCACAACTGGTATTCTTTGCAATACTAAAGTGATTATCAGACTAAGAACAATTGTAATCGTTACATTAATAGGTATTGCCAATATTGCATGTACACGTTCATTTACTTTAGGGAAAACCATGTACAACAAGTTATTTAATAAGAAGAAGTGAAGAATATAGATTCCAAGGCTTGCTTGATTTATAAAACGGAATAACAATGGCAATTCTCTTTCTGATTTTTGGAAAGCGTATTTGAAAAATACAAATAATCCAATCGCCATCAGCACAACGCCTGGCGCAAAATATCCGTACCAAAACTGCTCTAACTGTCCATTTGCTTTTACCGTATAGTAATAAGTAATAAAGAATGTACTAATAAATCCTACAAGTCCTCCAATGTAAGAAATACTTCTCCACTTTTTTGAAATATTAAAATTAGATAAATAGTAGCCCAGTAGGAAATACCCTACATAATTTGTAACGTAAAATAATTCAATATTAAAATTGATAGGATAATAATATTTAACTAAATTGACTATAACAGACGCATATAACCATAAAATTAAAAAGTATTCTATCTCTCTTTTTTTAGCGTTCTTCACAAAAATTTTCAGTAGAGGTGTAATTAAATATATCCCTACAATCATGTATAAGAACCATAAATGTCCCCCTATAGTATCCGTTAAAAAGTGCTTTATCCCTTGCTTTAAAGATGCCGGGAAATATCCTGCATATGCTCCATATGCATAAAATATAGCACTCCAAGCTACAAAAGGTATAATCACTTTACTTGCACGCTTCTGTAAAAATTCCCCGACTGAAATATCTTTTGTCCCCTTTAACAATAAGGCTCCACTAATCATTACGAAAATTGGAACACTCGCACGTGAAATCGATTCAAATAGATTACCAGCCATCCAGCGTGAAACATTATTTGCATCTAAAACCGCAACATAACCAGCAGAAACGTGAATTGTAACAACCGCGATTGTCGCTAATACTCGCAACCAGTCCACATACATTAATCGCTTCATTAAAATCTCTCCCAAATTTATATATTTAATTTTTTTCTTTGCCACACATAATTTTATATCAGAAAATTCCGTATTAAAACATTTTTCCGACAATAAAACCTATAATTTACTTAAATAAACTTAATTTTTAAATACAAACATGAAAACCTTTGACTTATGAGTGAAAATAATGTAAATTATCCTTTGGACGAACATTTTTTAAAAAACTAAATAAAATATTCGTATTTTAGGGGTGTAAATGATGGAAAACGTATTCGACTATGAAGATATTCAATTAATTCCTGCAAAATGTATTGTGAACAGCCGCTCTGAATGTGATACAACTGTCACTTTAGGTAAACATAAATTTAAATTACCTGTCGTACCTGCAAATATGCAAACGATTATTGATGAAAGAATCGCGACTTATTTAGCTGAAAACAATTACTTCTATATCATGCATCGTTTCCAACCAGAGAAACGTATCTCATTCATTAGGGATATGCAATCACGTGGATTAATCGCTTCTATCAGCGTTGGTGTAAAAGAGGACGAGTATGAATTCGTACAACAATTAGCTGCTGAGCAACTTACACCTGAATACATTACGATTGATATCGCACACGGACATTCTAATGCTGTAATCAACATGATCCAGCATATTAAAAAGCATTTACCAGAAAGCTTCGTTATCGCTGGAAATGTTGGAACTCCAGAAGCGGTAAGAGAATTAGAAAACGCTGGTGCTGACGCAACAAAAGTCGGTATTGGACCTGGTAAAGTTTGTATTACTAAAATTAAAACAGGCTTTGGAACTGGCGGTTGGCAACTAGCTGCACTTCGCTGGTGTGCAAAAGCTGCAAGTAAGCCAATTATCGCTGACGGTGGTATTCGTACACACGGCGACGTAGCTAAATCTATTCGATTTGGGGCGACTATGGTTATGATCGGTTCTCTATTCGCTGGTCATGAAGAGTCTCCAGGGGAAACAATCGAAAAAGACGGCAAACTTTATAAAGAGTACTTCGGTTCAGCCTCTGAATTCCAAAAAGGCGAGAAGAAAAACGTTGAAGGTAAGAAAATGTTCGTTGAGCATAAAGGTTCTTTAGAAGACACTTTGATCGAAATGGAACAAGATCTTCAATCTTCTATCTCTTACGCTGGTGGAACAAAATTAGACTCAATTCGTACTGTAGATTATGTAGTAGTGAAAAACTCTATTTTCAACGGCGATAAAGTATATTAATTTTTAAATTTAACTCGAAGGACAAGCATTTTTATGCTTGTCCTTCTTTTATATATATAGAAATGCTAAATATTTTTATTTTACTGAATTTTCTAGTATCATGTTTTTAGATACTTATAATAAGGGGGATACAATAAATGAAAAATATAATTGAGAAACGCCATATTCGCGCGGAAGTCCCTACTGAACTAACATGGGACCTCTCTGATTTATACGAATCTGATAAAGAGTGGGAAACTGCATTACGTGTATTAACAGATGATATAAAAAAACTTGATGCGTTTAAAGGACAATTACACACTAGCTCCACTACCTTATTACATGGTCTACTTTTAGAAGAAGAGCTTTTAATGAAGTTAACAAAACTATACTCCTACGCAAATTTAAAAGAATCTACTGACCGTACAAATCCAGTTGTTCAAGCGAACTCTTCCAAAATTGCTGCTTTATGGACGAAAGTACATACTGCATTATCCTTTATCCATAATGAAATCCTCTCATTCGACGAAGGCACAATTGAGAAATATTTAGCTGAAGAAACAAAACTTGAACCTTTCCGTAAATCATTACTAGACATCCTACAAAAAAGGCCGCACACGCTCTCTCCTGAAACAGAAGAAGCTCTTGCTGCACTTGGCGAAGTACATAGTTCTCCATACAAAATTTACGGTATGACTAAATTAGCCGATATGGATTTTACCTCCATACAAGACGAACAAGGAAACGAACTCCCTGTATCATTTGCATTATTTGAAAGTAAATATGAGTTTTCTCCAAGCGTAGACATACGTAGAAAAGCGTACTCATCATTTGTTTCCACCTTGAAACGATATAAAAATACAGTGGCAACAACATATGCGACTGAAGTAAAAAAACAAGTAACACTCTCTCGTTTACGCAAATTTGAATCTGTTACTCATATGCTTTTGGAACCTCAAAAAGTTCCACTTAAAATGTATGACAATCAACTTGATATTATATACAAGGAATTAGCACCTCATATGCGCCGTTTGGCAGATTTAAAAAAGAAAGTACTAGGACTCGATCAAATGCTGTTCTGCGACTTACATGCACCTTTAGATCCCGAATTTAATCCAAGCATCACATACGAAGAAGCTGGAAAACTCATTCAAGACTCTTTACAAGTATTGGGCGATGAATATGGTTCCATTATCGAAAAAGGATTTAAAGAGAGATGGGTTGATCTTGCAGATAATGTAGGGAAATCAACAGGGGCATTTTGTTCAAGTCCATATGGTTCTCATCCATACATTTTAATTACATGGCAAAATACGATGCGTGGATGCTTCACATTAGCCCATGAATTTGGGCATGCTGGTCATTTTTATTTAGCAAATAAAAACCAGCGTATTATGAATGTACGTCCATCTATGTACTTTGTCGAAGCACCATCTACGATGAACGAATTACTATTAGCCCAGCATTTATTAGCGACGACTGACGATAAGAGAATGCGCAGATGGGTGATTCTGCAACTACTCGGCACATATTATCATAACTTTGTTACTCACTTACTTGAGGGAGAATATCAAAGAAGAGTATACACGCTAGCAGAAGAAGGAGGAGCACTTACAGCTACAACCTTAACTGAAATAAAAACAAATGTACTTTCGACATTCTGGGGAAATTCTGTAGAAATTGACGAAGGCGCTGGCTTAACTTGGATGCGTCAACCTCATTATTATATGGGCTTATATTCTTACACCTATTCTGCAGGCCTCACTGCATCTACTGCGGTAGCTCAAATGATTAAAGAGGAAGGACAACCCGCCGTTGATCGCTGGTTAGATGTACTTCGCGCTGGTGGTACGATGAAACCACTTGAATTAATGAAACATGCCGGAGTCGATATGTCAAAACCAGACGCAATCCGTAAAGCCGTTTCTTACATCGGCTCCTTAATTGATGAATTAGAACGCTCTTATCAAGAATAAAAAATAAGCCCTCGCTTGATGAGGGCTTGTGTCATATTTATTTCCCAAATCTTTTACGGTATCCACATTTCCTGCATAGCTCTTCGACTGCAACTCTTTTCGAAAATCCATCGACAATGTTTGTTGCTCTTTCACCTTCTATAATGTTAGAAAATGAGTCATTATTAATATTCCCAAGGTTAATAATCCCCTCACCATCTAAACAGCAAGGAATAACTGTCCCGTTTGCTAAAATACCAGCTTGATTTCGAAGACCATGACAGAATCCTTTTCCATCATCCTCTTCTTCATGTAATGCCGGCCACTGGAATTCATAGTCTTGATTAATAAAGACACGTTCCGCAATTTTTATACCTTTTCCTGGTGTAAGCTTCTCTTCGATTTGATAAGATAGACCAAACTCATTTTCAATAATGGATAATAAATCTCTATTTTTCTGGATTTCAGCATTCGTTTTATTATCCTGAGTTAAATTCCATAATCGTAGTGAAACAATTAAATCCGATTGACTTGTCGCCTCTCTAATAAAGGAAAGTATACTTCTTACATAACCCTCTTTATCTTGCGAACCTGGATGTCCATCAAAACTGTGTAATGAAAAATTCATTTGTCTTAACGCAGGTTTATTTAACAGTCTATGCCTTCTCTTATTAATTAACGTTCCGTTCGTTGTAATATTAACTTTAAACCCCTTTTCATGGCTTAAATCTAACAATTGATCTATTTTTGGATGGAGCAATGGCTCACCCTTCACGTGCAAATAAATGTAGTCTGTGTGAGGTTTAATTTGGTCTAATCTTTTCGCAAAATCCTCCACAGAAATGAACTGCTTCTGCCTTTCCGTCGGCGGACAAAAGCTGCACGCAAGATTACATACACTCGTAATCTCCAAGTAAAACTTTTTAAACTTCTTCACCTTTAATTCCTCACTTCTATGACTACTTATACTTTTTTCCTCTTCATATTACATCACACTTTTTTAGAAATAGAAACATACTTATTTTAGGAAATATATAAAACGGCCACATCTGTAGCCGTTTGAAGGTATTATTATACAACTATTTATGATACGGTTCACCACGATTAATACGAAACGCCCTATACACTTGCTCAAGCAATACTAATCGCATTAATTGGTGTGGTAATGTCATCTTTGAAAAAGAAAGAGATTCGTTTGAACGCTTCATTACTTCTGAACTTAGTCCAAGTGATCCACCAATCACGAATGCAACTTTACTCTTTCCATATGTAGCAAGACGATCTAAGCTTACTGCAAATTCTTCTGATGATTTTTGCTTTCCTTCTATCGCTAACGCAATGACGTGCGTATCGTCAGAAATTTTATCCAGTATACGTATACCTTCTTTTTCTTTTACAATTAACATTTCTGCTTCACTTAAATTTTCTGGTGCCTTTTCATCTGGCAATTCAATTACTTCTACTTTTGCGTATGCAGATAATCGTTTTAAGTATTCTGCTATACCTTGTTTTAAATATTTTTCTTTTAATTTCCCAATTGAAATAATCGAGATATTCACACGTATTCCCCACCTTACAAACATGTTATCCACATAACTTATCCACATATCCACAAATGTTACCCACATATTGTGTGAGAATCTGTGTTCGATACAACATATGTCGCCTCGTTTTGACAAAATTCACATGTTTTTTTCTCTTTTTCCGAGTTATCCACATTGTTAATAACGGGCGCAACTTCACACTCATCCACAATAATATCTAAAGCTAATTCCACATGTTCTAAACAACAAGGTAAATTCATATTCTTCACCTCACTTTTCTACAATAGAAAACAGGAGGTAGGCCCTCCTGTTTTTAATACTTTTGAACGCCTAGTTTAACCGTTGTTGTTGCTCGTTTTGTACCACGATAAAACGTAAGAGTCATTTTATCATTAATTTTTTTATCATATAAGGCCGTACGGAATCCGATAATATCGCGAACCGGTTTTCCATCTACTGCTACAATCACATCGTGTTCTCGTAAACCAGCATCTACACCTGGCGAAGGACTTTTCACATCTAAAATGCAAACTCCCTCTGTTACATTGCCCGGTAAATGCAATGTTTTTGACCAATGATAGTTTGGAATCTCATTTAACGATCTAAGTTCAATTCCAACATATGGTCTCCTTACTTTTCCGTACTTCTCTAATTCATTCATAATTGGAACAGCCCTAGTAACTGGAATAGCTAGTCCAATTCCTTCTACTTCTTTTGCTGCAATTTTCATTGAGTTAATGCCAATTAATTGACCTGCCGCATTTACAAGTGCACCACCACTATTACCTGGATTAATTGCTGCATCTGTTTGCAATACTTCTACTTGCCAATCGTAATGTCCATCTTGATCCAAGTCTACAGGAACAATACGTTCCTTAGCCGAAATAATGCCTTGTGTAACGGTTCCAGAAAATTGTAGCCCGAGTGGGTTTCCAATCGCAATGACTGGTTCCCCTCTACGAACAGTATTAGAATCGCCAATCTCAATTACTTTTTTCACATGCTTTGCATCTATTTCTAGTACAGCCAAATCTGTGACTACATCCGTTCCTAATACTTTTCCCGGAACCTTCTTACCATCACTTAAACTTACTTCAATGCGATTTGCTCCAGCAACAACATGATTATTCGTTACAATATAAGCTTGGCCATCTGCTTTTTTATAAATTACACCTGATCCTGTACCAGCTTCTGAATCTGCCTCTGAAAAATTATCTCGTTGAATATTAATAACGCCAACAACAGCTTCAGACGCACGATCAACAGCATCAACAAAACTAATCTGTTTAATTCCTTGAGCTTCGGCCATATTACTTCCACTTGCTTCAGCTTGCGGAAGCGCGCCCGCATCATTCGCAAATAAAGGAGCTCCAAATGCAAATAACGAAGCTCCTACAATTGTTCCTGCTATGCTAGAAATAACAATACCTTTATGCTTCTTTTTTCTTGCACGTTTCATACGATAATTTTCTTCATCAATAAAGGACATATTTGTTCACCTATCTTCCTGAAAACAACTATATTCACCTTTATTGTTTACTAAAATGAAGAATTATACGTATTGAATTTTTGTAGGCATTTTCGGATCTGTATCATGAATTTCGAAGGCTTCTCCCACTCCAAATCCTTTTTCCTCTAATACTTGTGATACTGACATACGTGCTAGTTCTTTCATGTTATTATCTAAACTTAAATGGGCTAAATAAATATGTTTTGTCTCATCTGTAATTACATCCGCCATCGCTAATGCAGCATCTTCATTACAAACGTGCCCCACATCACTTAAAATACGTCGCTTAATACTCCATGGATAACGTCCCATACGAAGCATTTCCACGTCATGATTACTTTCAAACACGAAAGCATTCGCACCCTTAATAACACCTTTCATACGGTCACTCACGTATCCCGTATCCGTAATAAGGGCTAACTTTCTATTATTGTTATGAAAAGCATAAAACATCGGCTCTGCCGCATCATGAGAAACCCCAAATGACTCGACCTCAATATCACCGAATGTTTTCACATCCCCAACTGAGAAAATAAACTTTTGCTCAGTTGGGATATTTCCAATTAAATGTTCCATTGCATTCCATGTTTTCTCATTTGCATAAACAGGTAAATCATATTTACGTGCCAATACACCTAACCCTTTAATATGGTCACTATGTTCATGTGTTACAAGAATACCTGATACATCATTTATATTTAGTTCTGCCTGTTTAAATAAAGCCTCTGTTGCTTTACCACTTAAACCTGCATCGACAAGTAATTTTTTTTCATCTGTTCCTACATATAGCATATTCCCTGTACTTCCACTTGCAAGTACGCTAAAATGCAACCCCATTCTTTCTCACTCCAGTATGTTCATCAACCACTTGATTTTCCCTTTCCCCTAATTCCATAACTTGTCCTTCAATTGCATTTACAAAGAAGTCCTGCTTCTGCTCCGTTTTTAAATTCCACGTCGGAGCAAGTACTTGGTTATTAGAAGTAGCTGCGGTAAGGGTGGCATAACCAATTTGTGCTTCTTTTACATGTGTATTCCCATGAACTTTATTTTTTAAATACAGATTCTCTAAAGCCGTTTGAGCAGTAATAATTTCTTGCTGTTTCGTTTTTTCACTTTCGCCCATTTCTTTTAAATCAGTTAGCATCGTCTGTGTGTACGAAACAAGTTCATTTTTTTCATTTAATTCCACAACAATCATTGCCTGATCGTTATAGAAAATAGGCTTATCTTTATACTTTTGGAAGAAGTAGATTTTAGAGTCTTTCATCGCCCCATACTCATACTTTTGTCCATCCAATACATAGTTCTTCAAAAAATCACTATACTTATCTTTGGATAATGATTTTGTATTCAAAAAGGGCTCTTTTAGCTTACTTTCTATCTTGTACATATTTTGTATATGCGCTGTTTGATTTTTTAAAGACTGTACATCTTCTTCTTTAAATGCCTTGTTTTCCGCCCTAATAAATGACTCTTTTTTCGGTTCTTTAGGGAAATTACCCATAGTAATTTTGTTTGCTTTTAATTCTTGATCTATCTTTGTTTCTGCAATAAGCTCCAATTGATTACTATCTTGCTTTTGAATGAATTGAAAAATGAGAAAGAGGTCCAAAACAAAAAAGGTCACAATAAATATGGTTTTAATCCGATCCCAATCCATTTAGTCCTCCCTCACTCCACTCATATATTTTTTGTTTGCCAGCTTCATCTTCAACAAACTTTACATACCAAATTGGCTGTAGCCTAGCTACTTGCCCATCTAGTGATAATTTGTATCCAATACCAACGTCTTTAATGAATCGTTTATCTACCGCGGCATTATTTTCTAAGGATGCCATTACAACGTGACCTGATGGAAGAGTAACCTTCTGTTCTATGCCTTTCGTATTTAAAGACAACAACGGTCTTTCATATTCCATTACTTCTTCTGATCCCCATACTTGTCTCAGTTCAGCTAATCCATCTGTATTGAATACGGAGTATCCATCTTCGTGTAAACGGAATACGGTCTGTCCTTTATTCATATAGTCCAAACGATATGAATCCAAACTCCCACTGTGACCATTTACAAAATCAAAGCTTTTTTGTAAAAGCATTAAATTATCTGTCGTTTTCTCACTTGAAACAGAAGAATTTTTATACTTTAACATATGCTGATCGTTTTCAATCTCCATGGATCTAATACCATCTGTAAATGTTTCTTTTGATTTCTCAGTAATAGGGCTTAAATAACGTGGGTCACTAAAAAGGGCATTCTTAAATGTATCCACCGCTAAATTAGATGAAATATATGTTATATTACTTAATTCTGTCGTTCCATCTGGTAAAAATAGCTTTTTCATATCATTAATTTGATAGTCAAAATAAGGTTTTGCCGATACTATAAATTGATTTTGTGCATTTACAATATCTTTTAAATACACACCACTTAATTTTGCTTCATATATTCTAGAGTTATCACCATCAGAAACAAAATTAATTTTAATTTCTTGATCTCTACTTCTAGACGGATCAAGAATAATTCGATTAAAATGTTTAGGTTTATCTATACTTTTTCCTTTCATATTAAACATAGATTTAACTGCATCAAATGGGATGTTGGTAGGAAAAATAAGTTCAATTTTCCCTTCACCATGCACATAAGAAAGGAAATCAGCTTTAGCAATCGATATCTCTTTGAAATCATATAATTCCCCTGCTTCCAAAGGTTTATAGATTGATTCTATATCTCCCTCTCTTTTGCTCCCGTAATGATTTTTATCTTTATGCACGATGATAGAAGTAGGACGGACAACATCAGCGATTTTAGTTTGAGTAGTTCCTTCATTACCCTGCACAAATTTTGCGTTTTGCATAGACGTGGAATCTGGCACATACGTCCATAAGTTAAAAGTAAGAAATAGACTAATTACAACTAAATTAATTAAAACTATCGTTTTAACATTTTCCATACTCATTCCCAATCGTCCTCTTCATCCGCTGCCATTGGCAATGTGAAGTAAATAGTTGTCCCTTTTCCTTCCTCACTCTTCGCCCAAATCGAGCCACCATGTGCCTCAATCATTTCTTTCGCAATTGCTAATCCAAGTCCTGTACCACCCATTTGTCTTGAACGTGCTTTATCTACGCGATAAAAACGTTCAAAGATTTTATCGACGTTTTCTTTTGGAATACCCATTCCTTGGTCACTTACACTAATCTCTAATAATTCCCCGCGATCACGTAAGCGATATGTTACTGTTCCACCTTCTGGTGAATACTTTAATGCATTCGAAATAATGTTATACAATACTTGCGTAATTTTATCCGTATCCATATCAATAAATCGGGATTTCTTAGAGAAAGATCGTTTGAAACTTACGTTTTGCTCTTTAGACATTTCAAAACGATCAATAATGTTATTAAAGAAGTCAGTAAAGTCGACCCATTCTTTCATTAAACGATGCTCTGTACTATCGAGTTTAGAAAGTTGCAATAACGCATTTACAAGTCTAATCATTCTTTCTGTTTCTTCTTGTGTAACTGTTAAAAATTGCGGTGCAATATTCGGATCTTGCCACGCACCATCCGTAAGTGCCTCTAAGTAACTGCGCATCGTTGTTAATGGCGTTCTTAATTCATGGGAAACGTTTGCTACAAACTCACGGCGTTCCCTTTCTATACGCTCCTGCTCAGTTACGTCATATAATACGGCTATTAAACCATTTGCTTTCCCTGTCTCTTTTTGAATAACAGAGAAACTAGCACGTAAAATATATGGTTCATTTCTCGTACTAAAATCTAATAATACAGAATCAGGCTCTTCGTATAAATGATCAAGCGTAAATTCTTCTTGTATCCCTAATACTTCTAAAACAGATTGATCGAGCGCCGTTTCACGCGAAACATTTAGCATCTTTTCCGCAGGATCATTTAATAAAATAATGTCCCCTTTTCGGTCAGTAGCAATTACTCCATCTGTCATATGTGATAAAACGGATGATAATTTACGTCTTTCACTTTCCGTTGAAGAACGAGCTTGTTGTAATTTTTTTGATAAATTATTGAAAGATAATGCTAATTGTCCAATTTCATCATGGCTATGCACTTTTACTTTTCTTGAATAGTTCCCTTTTGCCATTTCAATCGCTTGTCTTCGCATATCTGAGATTGGTCTCGTAATCGTTTGAGCTAACAAAATTCCAAGTACAGCTGTTACGAGTAATGCAATAACGGTTCCAGTCGCAAAAATTTGATTAATATCCTTCATCTGTTTATAAACATCTTCCATAGATGCAACAATGTAAATAACACCAAGTGCATCTTTGCCGTTATCATCTAGAATAGGAGTAATCATAACTTGTACACGATGGCCTGTACGACCATCCTTCTCAATTTTCACTTCTGGCTTTTTCTGTACCAATACCCGCTGAACAGCTATATCAGTTGATGTTCTATTTACCTTGTTTTGCTTTGACTCATCTGAAATAGCAAGTAACTTTCTATTCGAATCAAATACTCTTACTTCTTGGATATCTTTCTTTCGATCAGAGGCAAATTTTCGAATTGAAGTTTTAATCGTTTCATCTGTTGATTCTGTTTCTGCTTTTGTATGACTTTTTTTAAACTCTTGTTTCAAGTTATACGCTAATAAGTTCGTTTGCTGCGTTAAAGAATCTCTAAAGCCCTGTACAAGACTCTTTTCTAATTCCCTTACGAAATATACCCCAATAACTTGCATAGCTATTAATATTAATAGCATATATATGAGTACAAATTTTAAATGAATAGATTGAAAAAAACCGACTTTCTTCATATACTATTCCTGCTCTGGGTCACGCAAGTAATACCCTACTCCACGTCTAGTTACAATTAAAGTAGGATGACTCGGATTATCTTCAATTTTTTCACGTAAACGACGTACTGTTACATCCACTGTACGTACATCTCCAAAATAGTCATAACCCCAAACCGTTTGCAATAAATGTTCGCGAGTCATAACTTGACCTAAATGTTTTGCTAAATAATGCAGTAGCTCAAATTCACGATGCGTAAGTTCAATATTTTCCTCACGTTTCGTTACACTATACGCATTTGGATTGATAACAATTGGTCCAATAACCATTTCCGTATTTTCTTCTTTTTCTGCAGCACCACCTTGTTGATGGCGGCGTAAATTCGCCTTCACACGAGCAAGTAATTCCCTCGTACTAAATGGCTTCGTTACATAATCATCTGCACCAAGCTCAAGCCCTAATACTTTATCAATTTCAGAATCCTTTGCTGTAAGCATAATAATCGGCATTTCTGAGCTTTTACGTATTTCACGACAAACCTCTAAGCCATCCTTACCTGGTAGCATAATATCTAATAAAACCATATCTGGCTGCTCTTCATTCGCTTTTTCAATCGCTTCATCACCGTCATGCGCCATTACAATTTCAAAACCTTCTTTTTCTAGGTTGAACTTCAAAATATCCGCAATCGGCTTTTCATCATCAACTACTAAAATTTTCTTTCCCATCATCGTCTATTTCCTCCTTATAAAGTGAAACTTTAATCAGTGGGTGTTTTCTTCATCATCCACTGATTATTAGCCCTCACTAATCGGGCTTTTACGGGAAGTTGATCCCACACCTAACTTCTTTGCTTTCGTTGAATTTTAAGGTGGGGGCTTACTGCCCGGTAAATAGCGGGTAAAAATATGGTCAATATCCCTAAACACATTGATGTCTACATAGTATGTCCCTATATGACCGCATCTTTTGCTTAAGTACTTTCTCCTCTATTCTCACAGACTCATGTATGATCCACTTTTACACGGAATCCTATACGATCTATAGAAAAACCTCTAGCTTCAACTGCTAGAGGCTCCTCATTCTATTTTAAAATAACTACTCAATTTTGTAAAATTACACAAATAAAAAGGATATTAAGTGGGCCCACTTAATATCCTGAGAGTGGCTCGGGACGGAATCGAACCGCCGACACGAGGATTTTCAGTCCTCTGCTCTACCGACTGAGCTACCGAGCCAAAACTATATATAAAACCACTAATGGTGGTATAAACAAAAGTGGCGGTCCCGACCGGGGTCGAACCGGCGATCTCCTGCGTGACAGGCAGGCATGTTAACCACTACACCACGGGACCAAAAATGAACATAAAAAAACATGACCCGTACGGGATTCGAACCCGTGTTACCGCCGTGAAAGGGCGGTGTCTTAACCACTTGACCAACGGGCCACGAAAAATAAAATGGTGAGCCATGAAGGATTCGAACCTTCGACCCTCTGATTAAAAGTCAGATGCTCTACCAACTGAGCTAATGGCTCATACTCACCAACGTCATATTTTCGTGACGACAAGATGTATCATAACATGTTTTATTTGTTTTTTGCAATACCTTTTTTTATTTTTTTTATAAAAGATAAGAAAAAACTCATGCGGACATGAGTTTTTTCTCAAAAATATCAATTAAGCTTCGTATACGTTACGAACGATATTTGTTTGGTTACGATCTGGTCCAACTGAGAACATAGATAATTGAATTCCTGTTAACTCAGAAACACGTTCTACGTATTTTCGTGCATTTTCAGGAAGCTCGTCTAATGATTTTACACCAGTAATATCTTCTGTCCAACCTGAAAGCTCTTCGTATACAGGCTCACATTTCGCTAAAATGTTTAAGTTTGCTGGAACTTCATCGATAACTTCGCCATTGTATTTGTAAGCAACACAAATTTTAAGAGTCGGAATACCTGTTAGAACGTCGATAGAATTTAATGATAGATCTGTTAAACCACTAACACGACGTGCATGTCTTACAACAACGCTATCGAACCAACCTACACGGCGTGGACGACCAGTTGTCGTTCCATACTCACGACCAACTTCACGAATTTGATGACCAATTTCATCATTAAGCTCAGTAGGGAACGGACCATCACCTACGCGGCTTGTATATGCTTTACATACACCTACAACGCGAGTAACTTTCGCAGGACCAACTCCAGTTCCAACTGTTACACCACCAGCAATCGGGTTAGACGATGTAACGAACGGGTACGTACCGTGGTCGATATCAAGCATAACACCTTGTGCACCTTCAAATAATACACGGTGATTGTTATCTAGTGCATCATTTAATACAACAGACGTATCACATACATATTGTGCGATTTGTTGTCCGTACTCGAAGTACTCTTCGAAGATTTCTTCTACACTGAAACCTTCTGTATCGTACATTTTTTCAAATAAACGATTTTTTTCTACTAAATTGCGCTCAAGCTTTTCTTTAAATGCTTCACGGTCTAAAAGATCAGCCATACGAATACCGATACGAGCAGCTTTATCCATATATGCAGGACCGATACCTTTTTTCGTTGTACCGATTTTGTTATCACCTTTACTTGCTTCTTCTAACTCATCTTGTTTTAAGTGATAAGGTAAAATAACGTGCGCACGGTTACTTACACGTAAATTATCAGTACTTACACCACGATCGTGTAAGTATTTTAACTCTTCAAGTAATGCTTTCGGATCTACTACTAAGCCATTTCCGATTACACAAATTTTCTCTTTATAGAAAATACCAGATGGAATTAAGTGTAATTTATATTTAACTCCGCCGAAAACAATTGTATGTCCCGCGTTATTTCCACCTTGATATCTTGCAACTACTTCCGCATGCTCAGAAAGAAAATCAGTGATTTTACCTTTTCCTTCGTCGCCCCATTGTGTTCCTACAACTACTACTGAAGACATTATTAAAGCACCTCCGCGATTTTCAAACGATCTATTCAAACAATATAATTGTACCAAAACCGAAAAAGAAGTCAACCAAAAAGCGAACATTTTTTTATAAAAAAACATTTTCGTTCGTAAGAATTATATTTTTACATTATGAAAGCCTTATCTTTCCTATAAAAAAAAAGAAACACATCTTATTATAAGAAATGCGTTTCTTTTTTATACTCTCTTTATGCAGGCGGCGCATGTCCATCCTCGAAGCGACGTTCTAAGTTAACGAACTTATTGAACTCTTTAACGAATGCAAGCTCTACTGAGCCTACAGGACCGTTACGCTGCTTTGCAATAATAATTTCAATCGTATTTTTATTTTCCGTTTCTCGGTCATAGTAATCTTCACGATATAAGAAGGCTACAATATCAGCATCCTGCTCAATACTTCCCGATTCACGAATATCAGACATCATCGGACGTTTATCTTGACGAGATTCTACACCACGGGATAACTGTGACAAGGCAATAACAGGCACTTGCAATTCACGCGCAATCCCTTTTAATGTACGAGAGATCTCAGATACTTCCTGCTGACGGTTTTCTCCTGATTTCCCGCTTCCTTGAATAAGCTGTAAATAGTCAATCAAAACCATCCCAAGACCTTGTTCTTGTTTTAATCTACGACATTTCGCTCGAATCTCATTTACTTTAATCCCTGGTGTATCATCAATATAGATACCAGCATTAGAAAGACTACCCATCGCCATCGTTAATTTTGCCCAATCATCAGAAGTTAATGAACCGGTACGAAGTCTTTGTGCATCAATATTTCCTTCTGCACAAAGCATACGCATAACAAGCTGATCAGAACCCATCTCCAGACTAAAAATCGCTACATTTTCATCCGTTTTCGTCGCTACGTTTTGTGCGATATTTAATGAAAATGCGGTTTTCCCTACTGACGGACGTGCCGCTACGATAATTAAATCATTTCGCTGGAAACCTGCGGTCATCTTATCTAATTCAGTAAATCCAGTTGGTATCCCAGTAACTTCACCTTTTTGATTATGCAAAAGTTCAATTTTATCGTAAGCATCTACAAGAACATCTTTAATATTTTGGAATGCTTTTGCATTCGTTTGGTGAGATACTTCTAATATTTTTTTCTCAGCCTCATTTAAAAGGCCATCCACATCATCTTCTCTCTCATACCCATCAGACACGATATGAGTCGCTGTTCGAATCAAACGACGTAAGAGCGCCTTTTCAGCGATGATTCGTGCATAATATTCTACGTTAGCAGCAGTTGGAACAACTTCTGCTAATTCTGCTAAGTAAGAAACCCCACCAACTTCTTCTAATAATCCTTGATCAGCCATTGCTGATGTCATTATTACTAAGTCAATCGGTTCTCCTTTATCAGATAACCCAAGCATGACTTCAAAAATCTTTTGATGTTTCGTTCGATAAAATGAGTCAGGTACCAATAATTCCGACGCTGCCGTTAATGCATCTTGGTCAATTAATATGGCCCCTAAAACCGCCTGCTCAGCCTCTATATTATGCGGAGGGGTACGATCAGCCATTACATCACTCATACGCAATCCTCCTTGCTTAACTTATTTTTATTGTTCACTAACATGAACTTTTACTGTTGCTGTTACTTGCGGATGCAATTTCACAGTAACGTTTGTATAGCCTAATGCACGGATCGCATCATCCATTTCAAATTTACGCTTATCAAGTTTAATTTTATGTGATTTTTGCATTGCATCTACGATTTGTTTACTTGTGATTGAACCGAATAGACGGCCACCTTCTCCAGATTTAGCCTTTACTTCCACAGTTAGTTTCTCTAACGTTTCTTTTAACTCTTTTGCACTTTCAAGCTCTGCCTCTGCATCTTTTTCTTCTTTGCGTTTTTGAGCTTCTAAAGTTTTCATACTGCTATTTGTCGCCTCAGCAGCTAATCCTTGTTTTAGTAAGAAGTTATTTGCATAGCCATCTGGTACGTTTTTTACTTCTCCTTTTTTCCCTTTACCTTTTACGTCTTTTAGAAAAATTACTTTCATGATTGTGTGCCTCCCTGTAAATAGTCATCAATAACAAATCGAAGCTTCTCCTCAGCTTCATCTACTGTAACATTTTTCATTTGTGTGGCTGCATTCGTTAAATGCCCACCACCGCCTAAATTCTCCATAATTAGCTGCACATTCACTTCACCTAAAGACCTGCCGCTAATTCCAATGAAATTCTCGCCACGTTTTGCAATAACAAATGATGCAATAATTCCTGTCATTGTTAATAATGTGTCCGCCGATTGCGCAATAAGCACTTGATCGTAGTAATCATCACTATCCACTTTTGCAATCGCAATTCCATTTGTATAAATGTACGCATTTTTAATAGCTTTTGCAACCCGTAGGTACTGATCCATATCTTCTTTTAAAAGCTCTTGTACAAGTACAGTATCTGCACCATGTGAGCGTAAATAAGAAGCCGCATCAAACGTACGAGCACCCGTCCGGAATGTAAAGCTTTTCGTATCAACAATAATACCCGCTAACAATGCCGTCGCTTCTAACATTGTCATTTTTAAATTTTTCGGTTGGTATTCAAGTAATTCTGTAACAAGTTCTGCCGTGGAAGAAGCATATGGCTCCATGTAAACAAGCAATGGATCTTCAATAAAATCTTCTCCTCGGCGATGATGGTCAATAACAACTACATTTTCAATTTTGTGTAACAGCTTTTCTTCCATCACCATTGAAGGTTTATGCGTATCAACAACAACAAGTAACGAATCATCATTTGCAAATTCCATCGCTTGTTCTGGTGTAATAAAGTGAGACCATAACTCTTCGTTTTGTTTCACTTTATCCATTAAACGCTTAATTCCCTTATCAGAATCATTTTCATCTAGCACGATATATCCTTTGCGCTCATTTAATTGCGCTACCTTTAAAATACCAATCGCAGCACCGATTGCGTCCATATCAGGAGCTCTATGCCCCATTATAATGACATTGCTACTTTCTAATACTAAATCCTTTAATGCATGCGAAATAACTCTAGCACGTACACGAGTACGTTTTTCAACCGGATTTGTCTTACCACCATAAAACTTAACTTTACCTGTCGCTTGTTTAATTGCAACTTGATCTCCACCACGGCCAAGCGCAAGGTCTAAGCCGGACTGAGCCATTGCCCCAAGCTCTGATAAAGGTAAATCACCTGATCCAACACCTACGCTTAAGGTAAGTGGTATATTCCTTTTAGATGTTTCTTCACGCACTTGATCTAAAATGCTAAATTTCCCTTTCTCCATTTGTGCTAAAATACTTTCATTTAGTACAACGAAGAATCTTTCTGAAGATGCACGTTTTAAATATGCCCCATACTTAACGGCCCATTCATTTAGTCGTGACGTTACAAGACTTGTTATATTCGTACGTAATTGATCATCTAATCCTTGTGTAACTTCATCATAATTATCTAAATAAATGACAGCTAAAACAGTGCGTTGATCCTCGTACATCTTTTCAATCTCAGTTTGTTCTGTTACATCAAAGAAATAGATTAACTTCTCTTCTTTCCTTACAAAAACGCGAAACTTTCGATTATTTAAAGAGACTATATCATCGGAAGTTTCTCCTTTAATAAAAAGAAGTAACGTTTCTGATACATCATAAAGGTGCCATCCAGCTAATGCATGCTGCCCTAGGCATGAAGATAAATAAGGATTCGCCCAATCAATCCCATAATCCTTATTGTATAACAAAATACCAATCGGCATTTGGTTAAATGCCTCATTACTCACTTTCTTTACCCTTGTAATCATCTCTGTCGTATGTTTTTCAAAGTTCTTTTGAAAGGTAAGTTCAAATCGTACAACAACAAAAAGTACAATACAAAAGATAAAAAAGGCAGCTATCCCCATCATTAAATGAAAATAACAGAGGATTGAAATGAGAACAAACACGAAAAATGCCAATACGTAAACAGGATATAAAAACCACTGTTTCTTATAAAATTCAGGCATGTATACAACTCCTATAAAGTAAAACTAACTCACCTTCCAGTTAGTTAAACAGATTAAAATAGTATAAGGAATATTACTTTATCCTCCTATTTTAGAACGCAATGAAATCCCTAAATCAATTATACCTAAGATTGTCACAAGAGGAAACAGCATTGGAATAAACATGCAGGCAATAAAACTAATAATAGGAACCCCTTTCGTAAAACCTTTGCTATGCGCTATAAAGGTGATAAATGTCAGACCTTGCAGTACTAGTAGTAAAGCAAATATGACATATAGGTTAGAAAATACCATATGTAAATATGATGTCGGTTCTACTTTTATAAAGGTTGATAGCAGAATAAATATAACGTAATACCAAACAATACTCTTTGGTAATTGTATATCTTTAAATTTAGGCCAGGGCATAACGTCATGCTTTAGTTTTCTCAAAACACTACCCGATATCATGACTGTAATCCAAGAAAAACATACCGAGACCATTACAAGTAAACTTGGGAATAAAGTTTGTAACACATCATTAAATTGTGTAAATAACTCTTTTTGCTCTTCACTAATAGGCATACCCGCAGCATTAACTATCTTTTCACTTTGCGCCATACTTTCATTAAACATATTTTGCATTTGCTTCATTAAATCTATGTTAAAAAACTTTATACTCGCAACATAAATGAGCATAATACCAATTAAGTACGCAAGCGTCCCCGCCATCAAAATTTCTACCGGCTTTTTTCGTTTTTTATACATATATCCTAAAACGATACCTATCAATCCAAACATAGTTGTCTTTACTAGGTTCATCGGTTGACTGACAATAACAGTAATAAAAAGTGCCGCCGTAAAAATTACAAAGGCGTTAGATAATCTATATCTTATCGTTAGTAATATAAATGGCAATGGCAACGCAAACGTTACAACTGTACCCAAAATCGGAACATACATAGATATAAGCAATAACATTGCATATATTGCTAACAGTGCTGCACCCTCAGTAATAAATTTCGTATTCTTCATCATCTAACCTCTCTTTCAAAAAAGAAAAGCATAGCAAAATGCACAGTAGAGTCCGACTCTACTGTGCATTTCATACGCTATTATTCACCAACATATGGTAAAAGTGCCATTTGACGAGCACGTTTAATTGCAACTGTAAGTTTGCGTTGGTATTTTGCGCTTGTTCCTGTTACACGACGAGGTAAAATTTTACCACGCTCAGAAACGAAACGTTTTAATAAATCAACATCTTTATAGTCAATGCGAGTGATGCCGTTAGATGTGAAGAAACACACCTTACGACGTTTCGCACGTCCACCTTTGCGTCCTGCCATGTCTATTCCCTCCATTCTTTGTTAAAACTAACTAATTTACTGTATTAGAACGGTAAATCGTCGTCGGAAATGTCGATCGGTTGACCTACATTTGAAAATGGATCGTCATTCTTCGTAAATCCAGAGTTCCCTTGGTTACCTTGGTTACCTGAATTACTAGATTGACCAAATGGGTTAGAGCTTTGGTTACCGAAACCAGCTCCTGATGGTTGCTGATTAAATGAACCACGTTGCTCCCCACCGCCATTACGCGGCTCTAAAAATTGTACGCTTTCCGCAAGAACTTCTGTTACATATACACGTTTACCATCTTGTCCATCGTAATTACGAGTTTGAAGACGTCCATCTACGCCTGCTAAGCTACCTTTTTTCAAATAATTTGCTACGTTTTCTGCTTGTTTACGCCATATTACACAATTAATAAAGTCAGCTTCACGCTCACCTTGTTGATTCGCAAATGCGCGATTCACAGCTAACGTAAAAGTAGCTACTGCAACACCATTGGGCGTGTAACGTAAGTCAGGGTCCTTAGTTAAACGACCAACGAGGATAACACGATTCATCAATCGAACCACTCTCCCTTATATATCAATTATTTTTCTTCTTCTTTAACAACGATATGACGAAGGATGTCTTCGTTGATCTTAGCTAAACGGTCGAATTCATTAATCGCTTCTGCGTTAGAGTTCACGTTTAAGATCATGTAGAAACCTTCACGTAAGTCGTTGATTTCGTAAGCTAAACGACGCTTACCCCACTCTTTCGTGTTAATGATTTCTGCACCATTGTTTGTTAAAACACCTGCGAAACGTTCAACTAAAGCTTTTTGAGCTTCTTCTTCAACGCCAGGACGAATGATGTACATAATTTCGTACTTTCTCATTACACTTTCACCTCCTTTTGGTCTAAACGGCCCATAATGGGCAAGGAGCAATTAATTTATAGTAATTACTCACGAGTTTAGATTATATCATAGTAAGTTAGATGAATCAACTCACCCATGCATAAAAAACTTGGCAAACACATAATATATTTGCCAAGCTCATATCTTTATTTTTCCTAGGAAATATTAAATTAAACGTTGAAACGGAAGTGCATAACGTCTCCGTCTTTTACGATATACTCTTTTCCTTCTAAACGAACTTTACCAGCTTCTTTTGCAGCTGTCATAGAACCGTTTGTCATTAAGTCTTCGTAAGAAACTGTTTCCGCACGAATAAATCCACGCTCAAAGTCTGTATGAATTACGCCCGCACATTGTGGTGCTTTCATACCTTGTTTGAACGTCCATGCACGTACTTCTTGTACACCTGCTGTGAAGTAAGTAGCAAGTCCTAATAAATCATATGCAGCACGAATTAATTGATCTAAACCAGATTCTTCAATGCCTAGTTCTTCAAGGAATACTTTTTTCTCTTCCTCGTCTAGCTCAGCGATTTCTTCTTCGATTTTTGCACATACAACGATTACTTGAGCATTTTCATTTGCAGCAAATTCTTTTACCATTTGTACGTATTTGTTTGCAGAAGGATCGATAATATCGTCCTCACTTACGTTTGCTACATATAACATTTCTTTCGTTGTAAGTAAATGAAGGCCTTTAACAATCTTCATTTGCTCTTCTGTGAATTCAACAGTACGAGCTGGTTTGCCCTCTTCAAAAGCTTCTTTTAAGCGAACTAAAATTTCATGCTCATATACTGCTTCTTTATCTTTTTGTCTTGCTAATTTCGCAACACGTTCGATACGTTTATCAACAGATTCTAAATCCGCTAAGATTAGCTCTAAGTTGATTGTTTCAATATCATCGATTGGATCTACTTTCCCTGAAACGTGTGTAATATTTTCGTCTTCAAAACAACGAACAACTTGGCAAATTGCATCTACTTGGCGAATGTGAGATAAGAATTTATTTCCTAAACCTTCACCTTTACTAGCACCTTTTACGATACCTGCAATATCAGTAAACTCAAATACAGTCGGAACAGTTTTTTTCGGTTCTACTAATTCCGTTAATTTATTTAAACGCTCATCTGGTACTTCTACAATCCCTACGTTTGGATCAATTGTACAGAATGGATAGTTTGCAGATTCTGCTCCTGCTTGTGTAATTGCATTAAATAAAGTTGACTTCCCTACGTTAGGTAATCCAACAATCCCAGCCGTTAATCCCATATTTTTCACTCCTATGTCTCAATCTTTCATCATTATAGATAGTAACGAAAAAAATGACAAGTTTCCTCCAAACGAAAAAAGTAACAGCCGCCCATTGCAACTGTTACTTTCTCTCTATTCTTCGTGCTTCACAAGTATTTTTTTCACCTTACGATCAAATTCTCTTCGAGGAATCATTACTGAATGGTCACATCCCTCGCACTTAATGCGGATATCCATTCCCATACGAATAATCTTCCAGCGATTCTCACCACATGGGTGGGCTTTCTTCATTTCCACAACATCGTACAAGTTATACTGCTTTTGCTCCATTCTCCAAACCCCTCTCCATACTAAATTGCTTTTCCACTCACCAATTCTTCACGATTATATAGAACCATACGTGGATATGGAATTTCAATTCCATGTAAATCTAGACGATTTTTAATTTCTTTACGAAGGGCTCTTGCAACAACCGCATGTTGCATCGGCTCTACTTCCGCAATAACACGTAATATAACTTCTGATGCAGCTAATGTTTGCACACCTAATAACTGAGGCCTTGCTACCATTTGCGTATACTGTGCAGGTAATTCTTCTAATAACTCTTCAATGACTTGCTCCGCTTTCGCTATATCAGCCTCATACGAAATCGATACATCAACAAATGCTACACTATTACTAACTGAATAGTTTGTAACCTGAATGATACTTCCGTTTGGTAAAGTATGAATTTCACCTGTCCAACTCTTTACTTTTGTTGTACGAAGTCCAATTTCTAGAACGACACCTTCAAACTGACCAATTTTCACATAGTCACCTACTGAAAATTGATCTTCTAGCAAGATAAATAACCCCGTAATAACATCTTTCACTAAACTTTGAGCACCAAATCCGACCGCTAAACCAATTACCCCAGCACCCGCTAATAGACCAGATGCATTAATATTAAACACACCCAAAATTGCAATTAACATAATGAACATAACGACGTATGCCACAATATTTTCAAGTAACTTCGCTACTGTAACTGTACGACGTTCTGAAATTTGAATTGGCGAACGGCTTCCCATACGAAACGCATTTCGCACAATTGCACGCGCAACTCGTACAACAATCGCACCAATTATTAAAATAATACATATTTTCAATGTCGCTGTTCCAATATCAGCCCAACGATCAGCATTTAATAAATACTGTTTCGTGGCATTAAACCACTTTGTTAATAAATCCATGTACCTCTACCTCTCCAGCCAAAATTTCTTTTTAGTTATCCTTCTTATTGTATCAGAAGTCTCCTAATTGCTGAAAAAATTTTATAACTTTAATTGCATTTGTTAACTTCCATACAGGTATAAAATGGAACGGATATATATATACTAGTACTATTATTTCCGTTTTCACTCAAGTTTTACAAGAAGTACGCACTTATAGTTTTCCATTTTACTCACCATATAACATATTTTGAAAATTTATTAAAAGGATGGATGCTTCATGAATATTGGAAGTTTTCGCTTACCCTTTTTCGAAAAAGAAACTCAAAATGTTATGCACCAAGACGTAGAAGCCTCCGAGACAATTAGTAACTTCCTACTTTCCCATATCCCTATAAAAACCAATATACCAATTATTCTCGTTTGTATTGGAACAGATCGTTCTACAGGCGATGCACTCGGTCCGTTAGTCGGTACGAAACTAGAACAAGTAGGAATTAAAAACTTCCAAGTGTTTGGCACACTAGATGAGCCAGTACATGCGCTAAATTTAGAAGAAAGAATTCAGAATATACAGAAAGATAATCCTACTTCGTTTATAATTGCGGTTGATGCCTGTTTAGGAAAGTCTCAAAGTATCGGTTCCATCACTACCGGAATGGGGCCTAGTAAACCTGGCGCTGCGATGAACAAAAAGTTACCTGCAGTTGGTGATTTACATATTCATGGCATCGTAAATTTAAATGGTTTTATGGAGTTTTTCGTCCTTCAGAATACACGATTAAGTTTAGTCATGAAAATGGCTGATGTAATTGCACAAAGTATAAAAGAAACAGACCAAAAATTATCTGTATTAAAAAAAGCAAACCATCTATAAATAATAAGATGGTTTGCTTTTTAGTTTTTCCGTGCTAATAATTCTAAAATACGATTTAAATCTTCTTTATTAAAAAATTCAATTTCGATTTTACCTTTTTCTTTTTTCGTTTCTTTAATCTTCACATCTGTACCAAACTTTTCTCTTAAGAACGTTTCGCGCTCTACAAAAAATATATTTCTCTCTTTTTTCACTTGTTTTGTTTCACGTGAAACGCGTTGATTAATCTCCTGAACAATTTTCTCTAATTGACGAACATTTAATCCTTCTTTTTCAATTCGTTTTAATAAAGATTTTAATTGTTCTTCATCTTTTATCGTAAGCAAAGTTCTCCCATGAGCCATTGAAAGTTGGCCATTTGCAATCATATCTTGCACAAAAGAAGGGAGGCTTAATAACCGTGTATAGTTTGCAATGTAAGGTCTGCTCTTACCAAGACGTTTTGCTAATTGTTCTTGCGTTATACTTAGCTCATTCATTAACATTTGATATGCCATTGCTTCTTCCATTGGATTTAAATCTTCTCGTTGTAAGTTTTCAAGCAATGCAAACTCCATCATTTGCTGCTCATTTAATTGTCTTACAACAGCAGGTACCTTTTCGAGCCCCGCCTCTTTGGCAGCACGATATCTTCTTTCGCCTGCAACGATTTCATATCCTTTAATACTCTTCCTAGCAATTAATGGCTGCAGTATGCCATGCTCTTTAATAGAAGCCGCTAATTCTTGAATCGCCTCTTTATTAAAGTGTTTACGTGGTTGATATGGATTCGGTCTTAATTCAGTTATCGCAATCTCCTGAATTGTCTCTTCTTCTTTCACATCTAAATCAGGAAAAAACACATTGATTCCTCTTCCTAATCCTTTAGCCACCTGCAATCACTTCCTCTGCTAAATCTATATATACTTCTGCCCCTCTTGATTTAGCGTCATACTGCATAATTGGTTTCCCATGACTTGGTGCTTCACTTAAACGAACATTACGAGGAATAATCGAACGGTATACTTTATCTCTAAAGTATTTTTTCACTTCATCTATAACCTGAATCCCTAAATTCGTACGGGCATCCAACATTGTTAGCAATACACCTTGAATTGCTAGATTTTTATTTAAGTGCTTTTGCACAAGTCGAACTGTATTTAATAGCTGACTCAATCCTTCTAGTGCGTAATACTCGCATTGAACAGGAATAATAACAGAATCTGCTGCGGTTAATGCATTAATCGTTAATAACCCTAAGGACGGGGGACAGTCGATAATAATATAGTCATATTCATCACGAACTGGCTGTAATGCCCTTTGTAAACGTACTTCCCGGGAAATAGTCGGTACCAATTCAATTTCTGCACCTGCCAATTGAATTGTAGCGGGTAGAACATCTAAGTTTTCAGTTGCAGTTTTACGTATAACCCCTTGAACATCTGCATCTTCCACAAGAACATTGTAAATACATTGATCTAATTCGGATTTTTCAATTCCCACACCAGTTGTTGCATTTCCTTGAGCATCAATATCTACAAGAAGGACCTTTTTACCTACTTGTGCCAATCCAGCCCCTAAATTAACAGATGTGGTTGTTTTCCCAACGCCACCTTTTTGATTGGCAATAGCAATGATTTTTCCCATGATGTCACCTACTTTCAACCTTTCTATCTTATTCTAGTAACAATTACGTTTATTGTAACATGAAATAAAAGTTTTTCTTTTACGTCCTTATTAAACTTCAAAATTTATTTGTAAACTCCTTCTTCATCTAACAAGAAAATATAGTAAAAGAGACCTATCCAATAGGATAAGGTCTCTAACACGCCATTATTATTTTTTCTTCGGAATTTGAATTGTAATTTGATAGTACTCATCAAATTCTTCTTCCTCAGAATTAACATTTAAACCACTGTCAGCAACCATTTGTAATGACTGCCTAATTGTATTCATGGCAATTCTCGTATCTCGACTTACTGCTTTTTGCTTTGCCTTACGCTTCGGTTTTGCTTCCTCTAGTAATTTCGCAATTCGTTCCTCTGTTTGCTTTACATTCAGCTGTTTCTCCACAATTTCCTGTAAAACCTTCAGTTGTAATTCCTCATTCTTTAAAGGAATGAGCGCGCGGGCATGTCTTTCTGTAATGCTTTTTTCTAATAACGCACTTTTTATTTCTTCAGGCAACTTTAACAATCGCAACTTATTTGCGATTGTGGATTGTCCTTTTCCAAGTCGTTGTGCCAATGCTTCTTGTGTTAAATTATGTAACTCAATTAGCTTTTGATATGCCACAGCTTCCTCGATTGCTGTTAGTTCCTCACGTTGCAAGTTTTCAATTAGAGCTACAGAAGCTGTCTCTGTATCATTTAAGTTCTTTATAATTGCAGGAACCTTTTCCCACCCTAACTTTGTTGCCGCACGGAAACGTCTTTCCCCAGCAATAATTTCATACTTATCATCCTCATATTGCCTCACAACAATTGGCTGGATAAGTCCATGTGTACGAATCGTTAATGCTAGCTCCTCAATACGCGCATCATCAAAAACTGTTCGTGGTTGATAACGGTTAGGGGTAATATTTACTATCGGAATTTCTTGTATTTCTTCATATACCTTTTTATCTATTTCTTCATGGCTTTCGTCTTGTAATTCGAATTCGCTCTCTTTATCTCCAAAGCCAAATAAACGAGAAAACGTATTTTTCATACATATTCCACCACCTTTTAGGCCTATTGACTATTCTCCATAAAATGTTTCCTATGAAACATTTACGTTTTCATTTATATAATTTAATCTTACGTCTAATAAGATTTATTTTTCAATAGGTAATTTATTGGGTGTTCCCGGTTTGCGTGGATATTTCTTTGGTGTCTTGCGCTTTTTCTCGATTAATAAAATATTACGTTCACTTTCTTCAAACGGTAATTGGAACGTAGACATTTCTTTTAGATCCCCGCCTAGCACCTCTAAAGCATACTTGCCATTTTCAATTTCTTCGTTTGCTGCAGCACCTTTCATTGCAATGAATGTTCCTCCAACTTTTACAAGTGGTAAACATAGCTCACTTAATACTGAAAGACGCGCAACTGCACGTGCCATTACAATATCGTACGATTCACGTACACTTTCCTTTTTCCCAAATGTTTCAGCACGATCATGACAAAACGCAACGTCACTTAATTCCAACTTTTGTGCTAAATGATTTAAGAAATTAATGCGTTTTTGCAATGAGTCTACAATTGTCACTTTTAAGTGCGGGAAACAAATTTTTAAAGGAATACTTGGGAATCCAGCTCCTGCGCCAACATCACAAATTGAGAATGGTTTTGAAAAATCATAATAAAAAGCAGCTGTAATAGAATCAAAAAAGTGTTTTAAATATACTTCTTCTTTCTCCGTAATAGCCGTTAAATTCATTTTTTCATTCCACTCTACTAATGTTTCGAAGTAGATTTCGAACTGCTCTAACTGTCTAGAAGAGAGGGTGATACCCTTCTCTTCTAGCATAGATTGAAATTGTTCTATGTTCATCTAGCAATATCTCCTTACTATTTATTGGTTCGATACTCGCGCAATTTTTCCTTGTTCAATATAAACAAGTAAAATGGAAACATCCGCTGGGTTTACGCCAGAAATACGTGAAGCCTGCCCCATTGAAAGTGGACGAACATCTTTCAATTTCTGTCTAGCTTCTGAGGCAATGCTAGAAATCGCATCATAATCAATATCCACAGGGATTTTTTTGTTTTCCATTTTCTTCATACGCTCTACTTGCTGTAAAGACTTTTCAATATATCCTTCGTACTTAATCTGAATTTCAACTTGTTCTGTCACTTCATCACTTAATTCTACTTCACTTGGTACTAAAAGATGAATGTGCTCATATGTCATCTCTGGACGACGTAATAAGTCACTTGCACGTATTCCATCTTTCAGTTCACTTCCGCCAATGCTACGAATTAATTCTTGAACTTCAGGACGTGGCTTAATAATGATGCTGCTTAAACGTTCCTTTTCCTGTTCAATTTGTAATTTTTTATTTGTAAATCGCTCATAGCGCTCTTCTTTAATTAGTCCAATTTCACGACCAACTTCAGTTAAACGAAGATCAGCATTATCATGGCGTAATAATAGACGATATTCCGCACGAGATGTTAATAAACGATATGGTTCATTTGTACCTTTCGTTACAAGATCATCAATTAAGACACCAATATAAGCATCCTCGCGACCTAAAATAACTTCTTTTTTGCCTAAAGAACGACATGCTGCGTTAATTCCAGCCATAAGCCCTTGTCCTGCTGCCTCTTCATAACCAGAAGTTCCGTTAATCTGTCCTGCTGTATATAAATTTTTAATTTTTTTCGTTTCAAGTGTTGGCCATAGTTGTGTTGGCACAATCGCATCATATTCAATCGCATAACCTGTACGCATCATTTCAACGTTTTCTAGACCAGGGATTGTTCTAAGCATATCACGCTGTACATCTTCTGGTAAGCTTGTGGATAAACCTTGTACATACACTTCTTGTGTATTACGTCCCTCTGGCTCTAAGAAAATTTGATGACGTGGTTTATCATTAAACCTTACTACTTTGTCTTCAATTGAAGGGCAGTATCTAGGTCCTGTTCCCTTAATCATACCAGAATACATAGCTGAGCGATGTAGGTTTTCATCTATTAAACGATGTGTTTCCGTACTTGTATACGTCAACCAACATGGAATTTGATCCATAATAAATTTTGTCGTTTCAAAAGAGAAAGATCGTGGTTTATCATCACCTGGTTGAATTTCTGTTTTACTGTAATCAATTGTATTACTATTTACACGCGGAGGTGTACCTGTTTTAAATCTAACTAGATCAAATCCAAGCTCCTCTAAATGTTCAGACAAAGTAATAGATGGTTGTTGATTATTTGGACCGCTCGAATATTTTAAATCCCCCATAATAATCTCACCACGTAAAAATGTTCCAGTCGTAATTACTACTGTCTTTGCTGTATATTCAGCACCAGATTGCGTAATTACCCCTTTACATTCGCCATCTTCAACAATTAAACGCTCTACCATTCCTTGGAACAACGTTAGATTTGGTGTTTCTTCAATTGTTTTCTTTAATTCATGCTGGTAAGAGAACTTATCTGCTTGTGCTCGAAGTGCGCGCACAGCTGGTCCTTTACCTGTATTTAACATACGCATTTGAATATGTGTTTTATCAATGTTGCGTCCCATTTCTCCGCCTAATGCATCAATTTCACGAACAACAATCCCTTTTGCTGGTCCACCAACAGAAGGGTTACATGGCATAAACGCTACCATATCTAAATTAATTGTTAACATTAATGTGTTGGAGCCCATTCGTGCTGCCGCAAGACCAGCTTCACATCCTGCATGACCTGCACCGATTACTATGACATCGTATGAACCGGCATTGTATCCCATTGTTTATTCCTCCTAATAATCTCTATCTTTCTAAAACATCACTATGTTATTTTCCTAAACAAAATTGAGAGAACAGCTGGTCAATTAGGCTTTCATGGACCGTATCACCAGTAATTTCACCAAGTATTTCCCACGTTCTTGTTAAATCAATTTGCACCATATCAATTGGAACACCATTTTCTATCGCCTCAATCGCATCTCCAATTGTTTTTCCTGCTTGTGTTAATAATCCAATATGTCTTGCATTAGAAACATATGTCACATCTGCAGAATCGATTGCTCCTTCAAAGAATAAATCAGCTATTGCCTTTTCAAGCTCATCTATTCCTTGTTCCTCAATTAACGATGTTGTAATAACACGATTTCCCGCTGCCAATTCTGTAACGCGTTCCATATCAATTGTTTGCGGTAAATCAGTCTTATTTACAATAACAATGAAATCTTTTCCTTGTACGGCACGGAATAGATCTTCATCCTCATTCGTTAAAGCCTCGCTATAATTAACGACAACTAAAACTAAATCAGCTTGGCTCATCATTTCTTTTGAACGCTCTACACCGATTCTTTCAACAACATCTTCTGTTTCACGAATTCCGGCTGTATCTATAAGTTTAAGTGGTACACCACGCACATTAACGTACTCTTCAATAACATCACGAGTTGTTCCTGCAATATCAGTTACAATTGCCTTTTTCTCCTGAACGAGACTATTTAATAGCGATGACTTCCCAACGTTAGGTCTACCGATGATTGCAGTAGCAATACCTTCACGTAAAATTTTTCCTTGCTTCGATGTTTCTAATATTTTTGCAATTTCGGCACGAACATGTGTAGCTTTCTCAATTAAAATATTATGTGTCATTTCTTCCACATCATCATATTCCGGGTAATCTATGTTTACCTCAACATGAGCTAACGTTTCTAATATGTCCTGACGCAGACGGCCGATCAATTTAGATAATCGTCCTTCCATTTGATTAATTGCTACGTTCATTGCACGATCTGTTTTTGCACGGATTAAGTCCATAACAGCTTCTGCTTGTGATAAATCAATACGGCCATTTAAAAAAGCACGTTTCGTAAATTCACCAGGCTCCGCTAATCGTACTCCTTGCGCTAAAATAAGCTGCAACACTTTGTTTACCGAAACAAGTCCACCGTGACAGTTAATTTCTACTATATTTTCACGTGTAAAAGTCCTTGGCGCACGCAGAATAGACACCATCACTTCTTCAATAACCTGATTTGTATCTAAATCAACAATATGACCATAATGAATTGTGTGAGAAGGAACCTCTGTTAAATCCTTCCCTTTAAAAATACGATTAACTTTTTCAACCGCATCATCCCCACTTACTCGAACAATGGCAATTGCACCCTCTCCAAGCGCTGTGGAAATCGCAGCAATTGTATCAAATTCCATGTCCTTTCACCTCACTTGCTTATTTATCTCTATTTCAACATGATTATTTTCTTCACTAAATTATTAGAATACCATAACGAACCTATCTACAAAAGAATAATAACTCATTTTATTATGTCCTCATGTAAAAAACACTAAACTTATTCACAGTGGATAAGTTTAGTGTTTTTTAGTTATCCACACCTATTTTCCGCTCAAAAAAACCGGCACTCAATTGAGTAACCGGTCACTTGGAAGATATTACAACATGTCGATGTGGTTCTTTCCCTTCAGAAGTTGTAATGATATTTTGATGATTAGATAATGCTTGATGGATAATCTTTCGTTCAAAAGATGGCATAGGCTCCAACACAACCCTTTTTTTCGTATTTACTACTTGTTTTGCTAATCGATAAGAAAGGGCCTCTAATGTACCTTTTCTTTTACTACGATAATTTTCAGCATCTAGTGTGATGCCAATATACTGTTTCGTATTACGATTCGCCACAAGTTTTGTTAAATACTGCAAAGAATTCAAGGTGTTTCCTCTTTTCCCAATCAAAACACCTATATTTTCGCCAGAAATTGTAAATTCAACTTCGCGTCCTTTTACAATTTTACTAATCTCAGCTTCCACACCCATATCGTGAATCACATTTTTTAAATATTCTTCACATTCTTGAATCGGATCTTTCTTCAATACAACTTCTACTATTGCAGGTCGATTCCCAAATAAACCTAGGAACCCTCTTTTACCTTCATCGATAATATTTATATCTACTCGGTCTTTTGAAACATTTAATTGTCTTAAAGCATCTTGTACTGCCAGCTCGACTGTTTGTCCTTTAGCAGTAATTACACTCACTTGCTTGATCCTCCTGCCTTACTAGCCTTAATTTCTGGCCCCTTGATCAAGTACATTTGAGCGATACCAAAGATATTACCAACAACCCAGTAAAGTGATAATGCAGCTGGGAAGTTAATTGCAAAGACTAAAATCATAATTGGCATAAGCCAAATCATCATTGCCATTTGCGGATTTTGACCAGCTGTTCCTGCCATTGCAAGCTTTTGCTGAATAAATGTCGTAATTGCCGCAACAACCGGTAAGATATAGAACGGATCTGCCTGCCCTAAGTCGAACCATAAGAATGTATGCTTACTAATTTCTGCTGTTCTCATAATCGCATGGTAAAAAGCGAATAAAATAGGCATCTGAACAAAGATTGGTAAACATCCTGCTAATGGATTTACACCATTTTTTTGATATAACTGCATCATTTCTTGTTGTAGTTTTTGCTGTGTTGCTTGATCTTTAGAACTATATTTCTCTTTTAACTTCACCATTTCTGGTTGTAACGCTTGCATTGCTTTCGTACTCTTCGTTTGTTTAATCATTAATGGTAATAATGCAAAACGAATGATAAGCGTTGTAACGACGATTGCTAAACCATAATTACTACCAAATAAGTTGGCAAAATACGTAATTAACTGAGAAAGCGGATATACGAAATATTCATTCCAAATTCCAGTACTTTTCGGCGTAATCGGCTGATTCACTTCACTACAGCCAGTAGCAATTGCCATTAATGCAATAACCATGGCTAGTAAACCTATTTTCTTTTTCAAAGCCTGCTCCTCCTTGTTTCGGTATGTATATAGTGTAATTCATTTCCTTACGCTACTTTTTTATTCTTTTCATACCAGAGCGTTTAAAGACATGAATTAAGCTTTTCTTTAATTCTTCATATGTCATCTCTGCACAAGGCTTCCTTGCTATTATAACAAAATCTTTTCCAGAATCTATCTCATCTTTTAATTCTGTGATTGACTGGCGAATCATACGTTTAATTCGGTTACGCACTACTGCATTTCCTATTTTTTTGCTGACAGAAAGACCAATACGAAAGTTTGGCTGCTCTGCCTTATCTAGTTGATAGACAACAAGCTGACGATTCGCATTCGATTTTCCTTTTTGAAAAACCGTCTGGAATTCATCATTCTTTTTTATACGATGTGTTTTCTTCATATCAATTGACACTCCTGTAGTTCATCAGTGGAAATTCACTATTATTAGAAAAAAAGACCACTGAACGATCAGTGGTCTACGCAGATAATACTTTTCTTCCTTTACGACGACGAGCTGCTAGCACTTTACGTCCGTTCGCTGTGCTCATACGGCTGCGGAAACCATGTACTTTGCTGCGCTTACGTTTATTTGGTTGGTAAGTTCTTTTCATTATATGACACCTCCCTGAGGAATATCTGTTAAAGACAGTCCTATAAATTATAGTTAATCAACTAGGAAAATGTCAATGGTTCTCGAAATTTTCATCAAATATTCATTTTGAACCTATTCACATACTTTTTCACAGACCCTATATTTCCTTGTGGATAAATGTTTTTTCTTGTTTTTTATATCCACAAATCTTTTTCGCACTTTTACACAGTATATCGTGTTGTGGACAAGTTTATTCCACAAGGTATTGATTTTGTGGATAACTTTCTGAAATTCATTGCTATAGCTACTTTTTTTTGATATTATAGTTGTGTTTTCACTTTGAATAAGTTTTCCACATCTTTATCTTATCCACAATTTGTGTATAACATGTGGACAGTTTTAATCACATGTGGGTAAATGATTATCCACATTTGCTTTTTTTGTCGAAAACCCTATCTCATATACAAACGACGTTTTTAGGTTTTAAAATACGTTTCGTATAAATATACATTTTATATTTATTTAGGTTGTACATTTGTTGCGCAACCTTATTCTTTTACCATCTTAGTAAAGGAGGGACACCTTTGGAAAACATCTCTGATTTATGGAACAGTGCCTTAAAAGAACTAGAAAAAAAGGTCAGTAAGCCAAGTTATGAAACATGGTTAAAGTCAACAACCGCGCATAATTTAAAGAAAGACGTATTAACAATTACGGCTCCAAATGAATTCGCTCGTGATTGGTTAGAATCTCATTATTCAGAGCTAATTTCGGAAACACTTTACGATTTAACGGGGGCAAAATTAGCTATTCGCTTTATTATTCCCCAAAGTCAAGCTGAAGAGGAGATTGATCTTCCTCCTTCTAAACCAAATTCAGCACAAGATGATTCTAATCATTTACCGCAGAGCATGCTAAATCCAAAATATACGTTTGATACATTTGTTATTGGCTCTGGTAATCGTTTTGCTCACGCTGCTTCATTGGCCGTAGCCGAAGCGCCAGCTAAAGCATATAATCCCCTCTTTATTTACGGGGGAGTTGGACTCGGAAAGACCCATTTAATGCATGCAATTGGTCATTATGTAATTGAACATAACCCAAACGCGAAGGTTGTATATTTATCATCAGAAAAATTTACAAATGAATTCATTAATTCTATTCGTGATAATAAAGCGGTCGATTTTCGTAATAAATACCGTAATGTAGATGTTTTATTGATAGATGATATTCAATTTCTAGCAGGAAAAGAACAAACTCAAGAAGAGTTTTTCCATACATTCAATGCATTACACGAAGAAAGTAAACAAATTGTAATTTCAAGTGATCGGCCACCAAAAGAAATTCCAACTTTAGAAGACCGTCTTCGTTCTCGCTTTGAATGGGGACTCATTACGGATATTACGCCACCAGATTTAGAAACACGAATTGCAATTTTACGTAAAAAAGCAAAGGCTGAAGGACTCGATATACCAAATGAGGTTATGCTTTATATTGCAAATCAAATTGATTCAAATATTCGTGAACTAGAAGGTGCACTCATCCGAGTTGTAGCCTATTCATCTTTAATTAACAAAGATATTAATGCTGATTTGGCAGCTGAAGCACTTAAAGATATTATTCCAAATTCTAAACCAAAAATTATCTCCATTTATGATATTCAAAAGGCTGTTGGGGATGTTTATCAAATAAAATTAGAAGATTTCAAGGCGAAAAAGCGAACAAAATCAGTTGCTTTCCCTCGCCAAATTGCAATGTATTTATCACGCGAACTTACAGACTCCTCCTTACCTAAAATAGGTGAAGAATTTGGTGGACGTGATCATACAACAGTTATCCATGCACATGAAAAAATTTCTAAGCTGCTTAAAACGGATACGCAATTACAAAAGCAAGTTGAAGAAATTAACGATATTTTAAAGTAGTAGCTGAATAGTGTGAATAACTTACCTTGTTTTACGCACAGTCTATCCACATGTAGATAGACTGTTTTTACATCCTTTAACGGGGTTATCCACATATCCACAAGCCCTATTACTATTACTACTATTTTTTATCTTTATTAATTAAATAAAATCTTATACTTACCGGAGGTTTTTCTTTATGCGTTTTACAATACAAAAAGACTATCTTGTAAGAAGTGTACAAGATGTAATGAAGGCTGTTTCTTCTCGTACAACAATTCCGATCCTTACAGGAATTAAAATTGTCGCTACGGAAGAAGGCGTTACGTTAACAGGAAGCGATGCTGATATTTCAATTGAATCCTTTATCCCAGTTGAAGACGATGGAAAAGAAATCGTAGAAGTAGCGCAATCAGGAAGTATTATTTTACAAGCAAAATATTTTAGTGAGATTGTAAAAAAATTACCTAAAGAGACTGTCGAAATTTCTGTGGAAAATCATTTTATGACAAAAATAACTTCTGGAAAATCAGAGTTTAATTTAAATGGTTTAGATTCTGCTGAATATCCATTGTTACCACAAATTGAAGAACATCATGTTTTTAAGATTCCAACAGATTTACTGAAACATATGATCAGACAAACGGTATTTGCAGTTTCCACTTCTGAAACAAGACCGATCTTGACAGGTGTAAACTGGAAAGTATATAACAGCGAACTAACTTGTATTGCTACAGATAGCCACAGGTTAGCTCTTCGAAAAGCAAAAATCGAAGGAATCGCAGATGAATTTCAAGCGAATGTTGTTATTCCAGGTAAAAGCTTAAATGAATTAAGCAAAATTCTAGATGAGTCTGAAGAAATGGTAGATATCGTTATTACGGAGTATCAAGTATTATTCCGTACAAAGCATTTATTATTCTTCTCAAGATTGTTAGAAGGGAATTACCCTGATACAACTCGTTTAATTCCAGCGGAAAGTAAAACAGATATTTTTGTAAATACAAAAGAATTTTTACAAGCAATTGATCGTGCATCTCTATTAGCAAGGGATGGTCGTAATAATGTTGTGAAATTATCAACTTTAGAACAAGAAATGCTAGAAATTTCTTCGAATTCACCAGAAATCGGGAAAGTAGTAGAAGAAGTTCAATGTGAAAAAGTAGATGGGGAAGAATTAAAAATATCTTTTAGTGCAAAATATATGATGGATGCACTAAAAGCTTTAGATAGTACTGAAATTAAAATTAGCTTTACTGGCGCAATGAGACCATTCTTAATTCGCACAGTAAATGATGAGTCCATTATTCAATTAATTTTACCGGTTCGTACTTACTAAGTAAGAAGTAAGGGTTGCTAGTTTTCAGATACTAGTAGCCCTTATTTGATTTTTGGGTATTACTTTCCTAATGTTAGTTTATTTAGTACAATGAAAGAATGAACACTTTCAGAAAGTGAGCGATTTTATGAAACGTATTAAAATTTCAACAGAGTATATTACACTAGGACAATTTTTAAAGTTAGCCGATGTAATTGATACAGGTGGCGCTGTAAAATGGTTTTTACAAGAATATGAAGTGTACGTGAATCAAGAACTTGAAAATAGAAGAGGTCGCAAATTATATGCGAACGATATTATTGAAATTCCAGGAAGCGGAAGTTTCCAAGTTCAGGCATAAAGGGGGAGCCCTTTGTTTATTTCAGAAATACAGTTAAAAAACTATCGCAATTATGAAAAGTTAGAGCTTTCCTTTGAAGATAAAGTGAATGTGATTATCGGTGAAAACGCGCAAGGGAAAACGAATTTGATGGAAGCTATTTACGTTTTAGCGATGGCGAAATCTCATAGAACCTCTAATGATCGCGAGCTTATCCGTTGGGATGAAGATTTCGGTCAAATTAAAGGGAAATTACAAAAGAGAAATAGTTCTTTGTCTTTGGAATTAAATATTTCGAAAAAAGGTAAAAAGGCAAAATTAAATCAACTTGAACAACAAAAATTGAGTCAATATATTGGCATGATGAATGTTGTCATGTTTGCCCCAGAAGATTTAAATCTTGTAAAAGGAAGCCCTCAAGTAAGAAGACGCTTTTTAGATATGGAATTAGGACAAATAGCCCCAGTTTATTTGTATGAATTGAGTCAATATCAAAAGGTGCTCACGCAACGAAATCACTTGCTGAAAAAAATGCAAGGGAATAGTAAGAATGAGGAAACGATGTTGGATGTATTTACACTTCAGCTTATTGAGCATGGTGCAAAAATATTGCAAAAACGGTTTGAGTTTTTGCATTTACTACAAGAATGGGCAGCTCCAATTCATCGCGGTATAAGCCGTGGATTAGAAGAATTAGAAATTGTCTATAAACCAAGTGTAGATGTATCAGAATCAATGGATTTGTCGAAAATAAAAGAAGTATACTATGAAAATTTTCAATCTGTGAAACAACGTGAGATTTTCCGTGGTACGACTTTAATTGGTCCTCATCGTGATGATTTACAATTCTTCGTTAATAGTAAAAATGTTCAAGTCTTTGGTTCGCAAGGACAACAACGAACGACCGCACTGTCCCTAAAATTAGCTGAAATTGAATTGATTTACTCAGAAGTTAAGGAATATCCGATTCTTTTATTGGATGATGTATTATCAGAATTAGATGATTATCGTCAATCGCATCTGTTAAATACAATTCAAGGAAAAGTGCAAACATTTGTGACAACGACGAGTGTCGACGGAATTGAACACGAAACATTAAAAGAAGCGAAAACAATTCATGTAACGAACGGCACGGTAGATTGTGAAATAGATAGGGCGTAATCCCTATTTAAATGGAAAAGTAGGTGATCTTTGTGTCAATGGAACAAAAGCAAATGGAAGAAAACTCATATGATGAAAGTCAGATACAGGTACTTGAAGGATTAGAAGCGGTTCGAAAACGCCCTGGGATGTATATTGGATCTACGAGCGGAAAAGGACTTCACCATCTTGTTTGGGAAATCGTCGATAATAGTATTGATGAAGCACTTGCAGGGTATTGTGATGAAATTAACGTTAGTATCGAAGAAGATAATAGTATTCTTGTAACGGATAATGGACGTGGTATTCCAGTTGGTATACAAGAAAAAATGGGACGTCCTGCTGTAGAAGTTATAATGACTGTTCTCCATGCTGGTGGTAAGTTTGGCGGTGGCGGTTATAAAGTTTCTGGTGGTTTGCATGGTGTTGGGGCATCTGTAGTAAATGCTCTATCAACAGAACTAGAGGTATTTGTACATCGTGAAGGAAAAATCCATTATCAAAAATACGAACGAGGTATTCCGGTTGCGGATTTAAAAGTCATTGGTGATACAGATCAAACAGGGACGATAACTCGATTTAAACCAGATCCAGAAATTTTTCAGGAAACAATCGTATACGAATTTGATACGTTAGCAACTCGTATGCGCGAATTAGCATTTTTAAATCGTAATATTAAATTAACAATTGAAGATAAACGTGAACATAAACAGAAGAAAGAATTCCATTATGAAGGTGGAATTAAATCATATGTTGAACATTTAAATCGTTCAAAACAGCCAATTCATGAAGAACCTGTATATGTAGAAGGGTCAAAAGATGGCATTCAAGTTGAAGTCGCGCTTCAATATAACGAAGGATATACAAATCATATTTACTCATTTACAAATAATATCCATACGTATGAAGGCGGTACACATGAGGTAGGATTTAAAACAGCCTTAACTCGTGTGATCAACGATTATGGTCGTAAAAATAATATTTTAAAAGATGCGGATAGTAATTTAACTGGTGAAGATGTTCGTGAAGGTTTAACGGCAATTGTGTCAATTAAACATCCAAATCCGCAATTCGAAGGACAAACGAAGACGAAACTTGGAAATAGTGAAGCAAGAACGATTACAGAGTCAGTGTTCTCAGAGGCATTTGAAAAGTTCTTACTGGAAAATCCCAATGTTGCGCGTAAAATTATCGATAAAGGGACTATGGCAGCCCGTGCGCGTGTAGCGGCTAAAAAGGCTCGTGAGTTAACTCGCCGAAAGAGTGCTTTAGAAGTTTCAAGTTTACCAGGGAAATTAGCAGACTGTTCTTCTAAAGATCCAGCAATTAGTGAAATTTATATCGTAGAGGGTGACTCTGCGGGTGGTTCTGCGAAACAAGGGCGCGATCGTCATTTCCAAGCAATTTTACCATTGAAGGGTAAAATTATTAATGTTGAAAAGGCACGTTTAGATAAGATTTTATCAAATGATGAAGTTCGTACAATTATTACAGCGATCGGCACAAATATCGGCGGAGACTTCGATATTGAAAAAGCACGCTATCATAAAGTTATTATTATGACCGATGCCGATGTTGATGGTGCGCATATTCGTACCCTATTATTAACGTTCTTCTATCGTTATATGCGTCAAATAATTGAGTGTGGTTATATATATATCGCACAGCCACCTTTATTTAAAGTACAACAAGGTAAGAAAATTCAATATGCTTACAACGATAAGGAACTTGAAAAAATCTTAGCGGAATTACCAGCTCAACCTAAGCCAGGTATTCAGCGTTATAAAGGTCTAGGGGAAATGAATCCAACTCAGTTATGGGAGACGACAATGGACCCAGAAGTACGTTCATTACTTCAAGTCTCTCTTCAAGATGCAATTGAAGCGGATGAAACATTTGAAATTTTAATGGGAGATAAAGTAGAGCCACGTCGTAACTTTATCCAAGAAAATGCAAAATACGTGAAAAACCTTGATATTTAAATGGGTAATGACAGGAATCTAAGTATTCCTGTCTTCTACATATAAATCAATGTATGTGTAACGGAAATGTAAGAGGAGGTGCTCGTTGATGTCAGACAATCAACAACAAGCACGAATTCGAGAAATTAATATTAGTCATGAAATGCGTACTTCGTTTTTAGATTACGCAATGAGTGTTATCGTATCTCGTGCATTACCAGATGTTCGTGATGGATTAAAACCTGTGCATCGTAGGGTTTTATATGCGATGAATGATTTAGGAATTACAGCTGATAAAGCGTATAAGAAATCAGCGCGTATTGTCGGTGAAGTAATCGGTAAGTATCACCCTCACGGTGATTCAGCTGTTTACGAGACGATGGTACGTATGGCGCAAGATTTTAGTCAGCGTTATATGCTTGTTGATGGGCATGGTAACTTTGGTTCTGTTGATGGCGATTCAGCAGCAGCAATGCGTTATACAGAAGCAAGAATGTCTAAGATTTCTATGGAATTAATACGTGATATTTCAAAAAACACGATTGATTATCAAGATAACTATGATGGTTCTGAAAGAGAGCCAATTGTATTGCCGGCGCGTTTCCCTAATTTATTAGTGAACGGTACGACGGGTATTGCGGTTGGTATGGCAACAAATATCCCGCCGCATCAACTCGGTGAAGTAATCGATGGTGTATTGGCATTAAGCCATAATCCTGATATTACGATTGCGGAATTAATGGAGTTTATTCCAGGACCAGATTTTCCAACAGCAGGTTTAATTTTGGGACGAAGTGGGATTCGAAGAGCGTATGAAACAGGTAGAGGCTCTATTATGCTTCGAGCTAAAGTTGAAATTGAAGAAAAGTCAAATGGTAAACAATCTATTCTCGTAACTGAACTACCTTATCAAGTTAATAAGGCGCGATTAATTGAAAAAATCGCAGAATTAGTTCGTGACAAGAAAATTGAAGGTATTACGGATTTACGTGATGAGTCAGATCGAAACGGTATGCGTATTGTTATGGAAGTACGCCGTGATGCTAATGCCAATGTACTATTAAATAATCTATATAAACATACAGCACTTCAAACAAGTTTCGGTATTAATATGTTGTCTCTTGTAAATGGAGAGCCACAAGTATTGAATTTAAAACAAAATTTATATCATTACTTGGAGCATCAGAAGGTAGTAATTCGTCGACGTACTGCTTATGAATTAGAAAAAGCAGAGGCGCGTGCTCATATTTTAGAAGGATTAAGAATTGCTCTAGATCATCTTGATGAAGTTATTACGTTAATTCGTAGTTCGAAAACAGCAGATATTGCAAAGCAAGGCTTAATGGAACGTTTCGGTTTAAGTGAGAAACAAGCGCAAGCAATTTTAGATATGCGTCTGCAACGTTTAACAGGATTAGAACGTGAAAAAATTGAGCAAGAATATCAAGACTTAATGAAGTTAATCGCTGAATTAAAAGCAATCTTAGCAGATGAAGAGAAAGTTCTTGAGATTATTCGTGAAGAATTAACGGAAGTAAAAGAGCGCTTCAATGATAAGAGACGAACAGAAATTACAATTGGCGGCATGGAATTTATTGAAGATGAAGATTTGATTCCAGAGCAAAACATTGCTATTACGTTAACGCATAATGGTTATATTAAGAGGCTGCCAGCTTCTACGTACAAAACACAGAACCGTGGTGGACGTGGTGTACAAGGAATGGGAACGAATGATGACGATTTCGTAGAACATTTATTAACTACTTCTACGCATGATCACATTTTATTCTTTACTAATAAAGGGAAAGTATACCGTACGAAAGGATATGAAATCCCAGAGTATAGTCGTACAGCAAAAGGTATACCTATTATTAACTTATTAGGTGTAGATAAGGGTGAATGGATTAACGCCATTATTCCAATTCGTGAATTTGGTGACGATGAATTCTTATTCTTCACAACAAAACAAGGTATTTCTAAGAGAACGCCACTTTCATCATTTGCGAATATACGTACGAATGGTTTAATTGCAATCTCTCTTCGTGAAGAGGATGAAGTAATATCTGTGCGTTTAACATCTGGCGATAAGGATATTATTGTAGGAACAAGCAACGGTATGCTAATTCGCTTTAACGAGCAAGATGTACGTTCTATGGGACGTAACGCTGCCGGTGTAAAAGCAATTACATTAGGTGACGAAGATCAAGTTGTAGGCATGGAAATCGTCGAAGAGGATGTAAATGTTCTAATTGTAACCAAAAATGGTTATGGAAAACGTACACCAATTGATGAATACCGTCTACAAAGCCGTGGTGGTAAAGGTCTGAAGACTTGTAATATTACAGATAAAAACGGTAAGTTAGTAGCTGTTAAATCTGTAACAGGTGAAGAAGACATCATGTTAATTACGGCGGCGGGTGTTATTATTCGTATGCCAGTTGATCAAATCTCTCAAATGGGACGTAATACACAAGGTGTTCGTCTAATTCGTTTAGAGGATGAGCAAGAGGTAGCGACGGTAGCAAAAGCACAAAAAGATGAAGAAGAGGAATCTAATGAAGAGGTTTCTTCTGAAGAATAAGAGGGGGGATTTTTCCTCCTCTTATTTTTTTATAATAATACTTGCATAGCAATAGAAAACTCTATATAATAGGCAGAGTCAGCAAATGAGAGATACAAATTATCTTAAAAAACTTGTTGACGAAAATAATATACTATGATATATTATAAAAGTCGCTGAAACGCGATGTTGAACTTTGAAAACTAAACGAAACAAACAACGTGAAACGTCAATTTTTATTTTTAGATGCTAGACAAACTA
>NZ_VLTE01000277.1:0-343 GCF_007558965.1 Bacillus sp. HY001
CTAATAGATTCGTAAACTTTTGCTACATCTTCATCTAGCTTGTTTTCTTCGATATGATTAAGCGTTTCTTCAATTGGAACCGTGTTGATTTCTACATGTGTTTCTTCTAGCTCTGTTATTGTAACGGGAAGTGAAGTAGATTCTATACTTGTTTCTGCAGTTCCTATCATTGTAACGGGAAGTCCATCAGATGGGAATTCTTCAAACAATGGTTCGGTCTCAACAGGAATCACGGAATGAATAATGGAATCTTTATTCCAATCTTGCTCTAACATAGTAATAGATAATTCTTTGTTTAGTTCTGCTACCTCCATGTTTATTTCATAGCATTCTTCCATAGGAG
>NZ_VLTE01000278.1:0-1053 GCF_007558965.1 Bacillus sp. HY001
AAATTATCGTATGCACTATTTGCTGTTTTTACCAATTGAAAAATCCCCTCTTCTTCATTTATTAAAACTCTCCACTAATATGTATATTGGTATATTCATATTAATTTATTGCTTTCCATTAGTTTACAACTTATTTATAAATTATGAAACTCTATTTATAGTAAGTAATAAAAAGCTTAATTGTAAGAAGAAGTAAATTGCAAACCAGTAAGAATTTTCCCTATAATGCAAAAATTCTTACTATATATCCTACGAATAATTTTTCTATATTGTACTTAATTCTTTAAATAAACATCTTGGAAATACATATTTGCTTATAAAAAGGGATAAAGATTTTGAAAAAGAAGCTGATGCTTATTTTTTGTCTGTCTATTTTATTCATATTATCTGGTTGTCAAAAAGAATACAACGGAAAATAGGTACAATGGAGCGATACTATAGAAAGCTTTAATACCGACAAACTTGAGAGGAATAATATTCCATATAAAATGAAGGGTAATAAGGTGCATATTCCAGAAGATGCATTTGTAATCATGACTAATAAACTCCATATACTTTTCCTTTCCAAACATACCTCTTGTATATAGCTTAATAAATCAGTTTGCATATTGTTTTTCAGATACATGTTTGAGTTCATTAATGTACAGCGCGTATTGATTTTTATAACAAGCTTGAGAGAACTATCTCTATCAACAAAGTTCCATCTAAATTGAAAGTAACTACTTTCACCATTCTTTCCCTTTTATTAAAGAGTACTAAAAAAGGGCCGTATGCCCCTATCTAACAAGTATTATTTATAAAACACATCATTAGCAGTAAAAAAACCTAAGGAAATGTAAAGAGATCTTCCCTATAATCTCATTCGACTATTAAATACAAATTATGTCTCAACTCAGTATCAAATGCTATCTTACTCATTAACGTATTTCCCTATCACGGTTGCTGGGACCATTCCACTCATTTCACTATATTTTCAACAACAATTCTTCGTTACTAAAAATGTAAATATCACCGTCCTCTGAGATTTTAATCGCAATTCCTAAATTTGAGGCA
>NZ_VLTE01000279.1:0-1756 GCF_007558965.1 Bacillus sp. HY001
ATATGCCTTCATAGTTTGGTGATGATGGCAGAGAGGTCACACCCGTTCCCATACCGAACACGGAAGTTAAGCTCTCTAGCGCCGATGGTAGTTGGGACTTTGTCCCTGTGAGAGTAGGACGTCGCCAAGCAAAAACCTAAGTCGATTCGACTTAGGTTTTTTTGTGTTTATTTTTATTTACCGAATGTCATAATACGTAAATTTAGTAATCTTAAAGATGAAATAGGGACTGTCTAAATTAAAATTTGAGCGATAGGTGTCGTAAAAGGTGATAAAGTAATATGTTTAAATGTTAGTGTAAGGTAAGAATTACCTTTTTATGTTAACTGAGTTGTAGAATGACTAAAAAATTTTACTCTTTATATGAAAACGTTATGTAAAAAATAGCTATTCAGCTGTTTTTCACATAACGTTTTTTCATTTTTAAAAGATTTCACATGAGAAAAAATCTATAATTAAGATAGTTAACATATATTTTTTGATGGGTGTGGGGGATTATGAAAGAAATATGCATGTTATTAGTGGCTGTTATATTATGGGGGACAGCTATTGCGCCAACAAAGTGGGCATTAGAATCTATTCAACCATTTACTTTGCTGTTTATTCGCCTTTTCTTCGCGGGTGGAATCTGTTTACTATTTTCATTTAAACAATTAAAAAGATCAGTTGTACATAAACAGGTCCCGTGGAAAAGAATGAGTTTACTATCTTTTACTGGTGTAGCTGGGTATTTTATGTTCACATCCTACGGTATTTCTTTAACAAGTGGATTGCATGTTAGTATCATTGATGCTGCATTGCCATTAGTTACAATTCTTTTTTCGGCATTCTTTTTAAAGGAGAAAATTCAGTTGAATTATTGGATTGGCATTATGCTAGGAGCTATAGGTGTGCTCTTGATTACTGTTCCTTCTGACAATACTGATCAAGAGGTCTCTTTAATAGGGGATATACTTATTTTATTGAGCACTTTTTTATTTGCCTTCTATACGATATTGTTAAAACGCCCGAAGCAAGAGCGATATTTATCTAATAATGTTTTTACAACGCTAACTTTAATTATTGGAGCCGTTATTTTATTGCCTTTTGCAATGGGGGAAATCTTTTATTATGGTTTTCCAAAGATTGAAACATGGAAGACAGTATTTAGCGTAATGTATCTTGTTATAGGTGCAACAATTTTGGCGTATTGGTTTTGGAACAAAGCGCTAGAGAGGATTTCGGCATCGGTAAGTGGATTATATTTAAATGCATTACCATTAATAAGTATTGTTACTTCAATTGTTCTATTAGATGAATCTTTAACGTGGAAGATAATGATAGGGGGAAGCTTAGTTTTAATAGGAGTAGGATGGGCAGATAAGCAAAAAATAGGTAATTTATTAAAGAGGGATAGTTTAAATAGTAAGGACTGCTAAGTAGTATACTTTATCAATTTTGTCAAGAAGACTCCTTCCTCAAGGAGCGTGAAGGACGTAGCCAGCGAGTAGGTGGGAGATGAATTGGCTTCGAACAAGAGATGACAGGAAGTCATCTTAATTGTTCGACATATGTAAAGTGTTACCGGACAATTTGTCATAATCCCTTCACTATCAATCGAATATACGTTCGGTATATAATAGACATATATCGAAATGGAGGTGAAACGAAGGATGATTAATAAAGCGTATAAATTTCGTATCTATCCAAATAAAGCACAAGCGATCCTGATCAATAAAACGATTGGTTGTTCTCGTTTTGTATTCAATCACTTCCT
>NZ_VLTE01000280.1:0-245 GCF_007558965.1 Bacillus sp. HY001
AGACCTCACCCAAACAATTAAACATTTCCAGAAAACATCCAATATATAGCTTTTCATCCTAAAATGCATACTTTTCTAGTTTAAGATTAATTAGAAAATTATATTTCATTACAACTATAAATCCATCGGAAAATTATAAATTACATTCCAATTAAAATACTGATTAATAAGCAAGAATACTATATTCTTCTCAAATTACCTATACCTATATTTTCACTATTTTATTATGATATCAACATTTATTT
>NZ_VLTE01000281.1:0-559 GCF_007558965.1 Bacillus sp. HY001
TGTACCAAAATTCAATATCAGGCTACAGTAAAGCTCCACGGGGTCTTTCCGTCCTGTCGCGGGTAACCTGCATCTTCACAGGTACTATAATTTCACCGAGTCTCTGGTTGAGACAGTGCCCAAATCGTTACACCTTTCGTGCGGGTCGGAACTTACCCGACAAGGAATTTCGCTACCTTAGGACCGTTATAGTTACGGCCGCCGTTTACTGGGGCTTCAGTTCAGAGCTTCGCTTACGCTAACCCCTCTCCTTAACCTTCCAGCACCGGGCAGGTGTCACCCCCTATACTTCGCCTTACGGCTTCGCAGAGAGCTGTGTTTTTGCTAAACAGTCGCTTGGGCCTATTCACTGCGGCTTTCCGTTAAGAAAGCACCCCTTCTCCCGAAGTTACGGGGTCATTTTGCCGAGTTCCTTAACCAGAGTTCTCTCGCACACCTTAGGATTCTCTCCTCGCCTACCTGTGTCGGTTTGCGGTACAGGCACCTTTTATCTCGCTAGAAGCTTTTCTTGGCAGCGGGGAATCAAAGACTTCGCTCCATAAGGAGCTTCCCCATCACA
>NZ_VLTE01000282.1:0-793 GCF_007558965.1 Bacillus sp. HY001
TCAAGAATGGAAAGATTTGCGGACACGACAATTATATTCTCGTGGAGATAAAAGCAAAAAAGGGAATTTGAACATGCGCATTACAGTTGATGACTGTGCGCAAGGATGGTTAGAAATTGCAAATCCATTAGGGCGAACAAATGAAAAAGCAAAAAGCCCACGAATCAAAGTTCCGATTATCATTCCATATCATTTTTATCATCAAATCACAAATGTCGTTATGGGAAAGCAACTCGGTGTAAATCCAAAAGGAAAACCGATTATAGAGCATCAAAAATATAGTGTAGAAATCATTCGTAAACAAAATGAATTTTATGTGAATATTACGTTTGATGAAACAGAAATAGGTCGTGTACTAAATTTCAAGGAAACACCACAATCAGATGTAATTGCAGGAATTGATGTAAATCCGGACCGTATTGCAGTTAGTTTATGTACAAAACAAGGTAATTTTAAAGGTTCAAAAATTTTTTATCTACACAATCTGAATACGTTTTCAACAAACAAACGCGCCACGATAATTGGACAAATCGTACAACAAATTAAAACATGGTTGTTGGAAAACAATGTAGGTGGAATTGTTTTAGAAGATTTAAAGTTTCAACAATCTCATGATACTGATGAATACAGTAATCGTAATTTCCATCAATTTACGTATAAAAAGATGTTGAACAGTTTAATTCGTATGGCTCTTCGTAACGGATTTTCTGTTAAAACAGTAAACCCCGCTTATACAAGTGTGATTGGAAAATTAAAATACAGTAAAAATTTCGGTATTAGCGTTCATGAAGCA
>NZ_VLTE01000283.1:0-334 GCF_007558965.1 Bacillus sp. HY001
TAAGAATATGTACAACACCACAAACTTTTATATACGCCAGGTGTACACTGGATTAACACAAGAAAAAGAGTTGCAGCCTTTGCAAAAAGAAGTTCTGGCTAATATTCATAAAAATATTGGTAAGATGAATGACATACAACTTCTTGCCTATCAGAAGAAATTAGAAAAAGAGAAATTAAAACCTAAAGAAGAACAGAAAGAGATTAAATGTAATTTATTTTCAGAACCTAATTTTAAAAAACCTTATGTAGATTACAACTTTCTAGATGCACTATTTAAGGCTATGATTCAAAATGATTATCGAGCTTTGCCTACGCAATGTAGCCAGTCAATC
>NZ_VLTE01000284.1:0-304 GCF_007558965.1 Bacillus sp. HY001
GCTACGAATAGCTTAACTAAAGGCACTGTTGAATTAATTAAGCTTGACGACGTTGACAATTCTACTCTTGAAGGGGCGGTATTTAAAATTGTTGATATGAACGGCAATGATGTTCGTTCTAATTTAACTACTGATAAAGATGGTAAAATTTCTGTTTCTGATTTACGTCCGGGAGACTACCAGTTTATTGAAACGAAAGCTCCTACTCATTACGACTTAAATCAAAATCCTATCAAGTTTACTGTTGAAAAGAGTCAAACAACTACAGCTTCTGTTACTGCTACAAATAGCTTAACGAAGGGCG
>NZ_VLTE01000030.1:0-113649 GCF_007558965.1 Bacillus sp. HY001
TGAGAACCATTTTTGTACTTTTCGAAAGAATTTTTCCTCGCCGTATCAAAATCTTTTGAAGCCTGTTTGGGAACTTGTGCATTGATGTCTTTTAACCACTCATATCTCTTTCGCTTCTTGATCTTTGTAAATCGTTTTTGTAAAGCTAACTGTGAAGCAGATTTTCCAAATAGCTTATAGTATCTATCACTCATTCTTTTACAATAGTTATAAGCGAACCTTGCAGCACCGGCATGATTTCTAAGCACTTTTTCTTGTTCAGGCGTTGGAATCAGTCTGACTTTCTTCGCCAATATCATCAGAAGTCAACTCCTTAATCATCTGATTGATTTTTCTACTCTCGCAACATTCACGCTCACCATTTCTAGCCACGTTGTAGTTCAATCAGCTTTAGGGATTGCCTGCAGTTAAACCTCACTACTGGCCAATCACTTGACTAGCTGGTCTTACTGACATATTTAATTAACTTTAGTTATAATTGGTTAAATAAATCGTAACAGTTAGTTACCCTTTAATTGTATTCGCATCCGTAAGAAAAAAACCTTCTCATGCACGCTAATTTTTACAATATTCTTCTCCTATCCTATTTGTTACTCCTTCATATTTGACATAAAATGTAGAAAATTTACTTTTTTTAGCGAAAGTATTTCTTTTTTATGGGGTTTTTGTATAATATGTACTACATATATACTAAAAATTTCATTTAGAGATGGAGCCGATTTCAATGTTTGAGCAAGCGATTGAAAAAAAACGTGAAAAAATGATTTATTTTGCGGAACGCTACGGAATGACTTCTCAAAAAACAGTGGATTGTAGCCAAGAACTGGACAGGCTCTTAAATGCAATTTGGCATGTACATACGGATTTTCACCCTAATCAAACACTCGATACACACACGCAATAACGCGTGTGTTTCTTTTATTTCAAAAAAACACACATTTTATTGAAAACGCCCATACAATAGTAGAAAAGAAAATTTTAAAAACGAAAGGTGTTTTGTATGCCAGCTATGGTCGGACATATTCGTATCGTCAATATTGGATCAAGTGGTATTTTTCATATTGGAGATGTATTTGCGATTAGGCCTATTAGTTATTCACGCGCTTTCGCCGGGGCCGGCTCTTTTAATGTTGGAGATAACGTTTCTGTCTACAATTATCAAAGCGCAACGACTGTTAATGACTCCGATGTAATTGATCAAGCGATAATTGGTTCAACTTAGAGGAGGCGATTGCATTGAATTTTTACGTAAACCAAAGCATCATCATTAACAGCATTAAAATTGATAGCATTACAACCTCTTCTGTATTTCAAATTGGTACTGCTGGAAGTATTAAAGCTCTATCTAAGTTCTCTAATACTGGCGGATTTACAGAACCCCTTCGCCCATTACAGGCGAAAGGACAAATTATTTCTATCAAACCATCAACTAGTTCTTCTTAAGACATCCTTGTCATAAATATATAGCAGGAATATATTTACCCTCCCTATTGAAAAGGAGGTTTCACAAATGAATCAAGATATATATACTTACTTACACCAACTTCAGCAAGCTCTTCAAACACAACAAGCAGCCATTCTGAATTTAGAAGAACAAGTGCGTCAGCTCCAAGAAGAGCTTAACGAATTAAAAAATCGCCCCTCCTCTTCTGTAGGAAAAGTGGAATACAAATTCGATCAATTAAAAGTAGAAAACTTAAATGGCACTTTAAATATTGGTTTAAACCCATTTTCAGCAAAAGGACAGCAAATTGAAGATTTCCAAGTAGATACAGAAACTTTGAAGGTCAACCCTGAGACTGACACAAATCCAGACTTTTACCAAGGGATTCTTCAAGAAATGCATCGTTACTTAGATGAAGAAGCATATAATCGAATTCTCCATTTTGAACAAGAAGAGAGAACGCCGCTCGATGAAATGTATCGACAAATGATGGTTGATGACATAAAAAAACAGATGGAGCATAGACTTCCTTATTATTTAACACAAGCGCAATCATATGAAGGAATTTCAACAGATCCAGACTATTTGCGAGATATTATTATTCAAGCAATGAAACATGATATCGACAAAGCCTTCCTCTCTTTTATTCAACACATACCGGGCAATTTCCGAAAGGAGTAAGTATGTATGAATCTTAACGTTGTAAATCGTGAATTAAAGGTCGGCCAGATTAAAATGAACGGTGTATCGTCATCTGCACTCTTTTTAATTGGGGATGCGAACCTCCTCATTCTATCTTCTATTCTTGATACACCATTTGAAACTGTAACAGAGGGGCCGTTTGTACCGTTAGTAACAGATGTCCCTCCTACCCCAGGTTAAGGAGACTGAGAAATTATGTTACATCATGTGTCTGTTGTCCAAAATGTTTCTATTATTTCTTTAGGGATTACTGCCGTGTTCCAAGTTGGAGATGCAAATCAAATGGAGTTAAAAAGTAGGGCTCTTGCCGTCCACCGGGAAATTCCTTGTTATATAAAAGGCGAAGGTCGCTTAGATGCATTTGAAATTTTTACTGATGAACATGTCACAATCCCAAAACGAACGACAGATGTAAAATTAAACATTGTAAATGAATGTCCTTTTATTGAAGTGAATGACGTTGAATTACGAACACTCTTAAATTCTGGTTGCTTTCAAATTGGAAATGTTGATTATGCTTTCAATAACTCTCGTATTATGCAAATCCGCCAATATATTACTGATGAACCTTCCGCTCCATAATTCATATAGTAATTAAAAAGCTTAGTAAAGTAGGTGGATGGTATGCCTTCCGTTGTTGGAAATCTCGTCGTTCAAAACAGTAATGGTTCTTTTAATTTAGGGGATTTTTATAACGTATCTCCGAAAGAAAATACGAAAGCTTATAATGGATCCGGAGCTTCCAATGTTGGATTTGTCGTGAATACTTTTAGCGGCGTTAGTGCAACAAATACGTTTGATTCTGATGTGGCCGATCAAGATCAGATTGGAACAGCGTAAAAAAAGAGGTGTTCCTTTGCAGTACCTCTATAGGTAGACAGTAAAAAAAGTGTCTCCGCTGCCTTTGGCACCAGAGACACTTTTTTAATCTTTGAATAAAACTCTGTATTTTTGCCATACGCAAACAAAATTCCCTTGATTTATATTTTATGAAGCCCTCGGAAATTGCTCCGTTGATCTCTAGTACAACCGTGCCTATTCTTACTCATATCTTAACAGAACCCGCTGAGCACTGAACTAGGATGATTGAGCAAAATACGTCATCTTTTCCCACAACTATTTGATAGTTGAACATATTGATTTAATAGGTTATGAGCTGTTTCTTTTTCATGTTTTTTTAATACCTCTTGTATTCCAGTACCTGTTTTACTTTCAAAACTTCCTTCTAATTTTGATGCGATATTACGGATACTAGTTTGTAGAACGTGAAATTCCCTAATATTTTTTTGTAAAGTAAGGTTGTCTTCCTTTATAATATCTAAAGATTTCAAGTCTACCTCTGTTTTTAGCATTACACGCTCCATTTGTCTTTCGAGTTGTTTTTTAGTGGCTTGTAATTCATCAATCATTTGATTGGCTAAGTCCCCTGTTGTATTAGCAATTTGACTTTCTATTTTTCTTATTTCTTCAATGAAATTCATTTTTCAACCCTCACTTTACCAATCCTTTGAAATTTTTATTCAATTGACCATCTTTGTCTCTTAACGAATTAGCTGCATGGATAATCTCTTCCCCAAACTGCTGTAATTCTCTTTGTTTCTTTTTTAAATTATGTATTAATTCTTCTGCAAGCTGGACATTATAAAAATATTCTTGCCCATTTTGAGTCGCCTTTGCGACTTCTCGAATTGCATCGTCTATTTCATATTCTGCTAAAAGATGATATTTCCCACCTGGTTGTGTTTCATATTTTAATTTTCTTTTTAATTGTGAGATTCCCTCCGCTTCTTTTTGTTGAAACTCCTCTATATTTCTAATTACAGTAGATAATACATCGCCTAATTGTTGTAATTCTCTTGCATGTTTCATAATTTCATCAGGCTCTAACTCTAATCGGACACTACCATTTTTACGGAACATATCTTTAAAAGTCTTCATAGGATGTTCCCCCATAAATAACACTGCAAGAACTCTATCTACTCCATTACTTTTTGTTGTAAATTGTTTACCAATCATAGGTGCTCCGAACTGTTCAAAATTTCCTACAGCATCTTTTTTATGTGTATAATCTACGGCCTTATTTTCCATAACTCCTTCATCTACCCGTTTTTTTGCTTTATCACTAAGTAAGCGATAAATATTTGGTGCAGCAAATGTTGTTGTATAGAAATTCCTCTCTGCAGCTACATATTGAGCTTCTGCGGCCCCTTTACTGTGTCCGGTAGTATGAACAGAAGTTGGTTCATATTTTTTATTCACTTTATCTACAAATTCTAGCGCACTATCAAATGATGTAGGTAGATTTTGTACCTTTCCATCTACCATACCTAAGTTTTTTTCATCCCAGCTGAAATCTGAAATGTGTCTGTAGACAAGTCTCCATCAAATTTCCCGAACTCTGTTCCACGGAATGAATAGATTATATTTTCGTAACGTTTTTTATTTGGTTTATATTCTTCTGCAGGCACTACAGCGATTGCTTGCAATCCGTTTTTTATTTTCTCTTTATCTGCATCTATCGTTTCTATAATTTTCCATTCCCGACCATTAAATCCTGTTATTTTTGCTCCCTTTTTTAAAATTTCGTCATCATAAACTTGATCTGATAGCTCAAAATAATCTTCATCTGTCGCAATTGGATTCTTTTTAAATTCATTCATATGTTCCAACTCATTTCATGGTATATTTTAACTATACTCAAATTCAAGGGGATATCCTATGAAAATTAAATTGGTAATTTTTACATTTGTTATTTTCATTATAGCAGGAGGGTATTTTACTATGGAATACTTAAAACATAAAGAACAAGAAGAAAAGTTTTGGAAAGTGCAAGAAGCAAGAGTAGAAAAGTATATACATTATAATATTAAGGATGTAAAAACAATTACATTTAAGGAACACAGTGTAAGTCCGATGGGTGTTCCTAGATTAAAAGGTTATATAAACAATGATGAAAAATTAGATTTTATAGCACGTATAAGCACGACCGAAAACTTTGAAGACAAATTCACATGTTCTGGAGAATTAGATGAATTGATAAAAAAACCAGCAAAATCTGTATCTGAAATTGAAAAACAAGAGAAAAGAGAAGAGTAGTCTTTGCACTACTCTTCTCTTTTGCGTCCTATAGCCCGTTTTTTTGCTATATCACTAAGCAAACGATAAATATTTGGTGCAGCAAATTAGGTCCCAACTCGTTTCATGGTATATTTTAACTATATTCAAACTCAAGGGGATATCCTATGAAAAATAAATTGGTAATTTTTACACTTGTTGTTTTCATTATAGCAGGAGGGTATTTTACTATGGAATACTTAAAACATAAAGAACAAGAAGAAAAATTTTGGAAAGTACAAGAAGCAAGAGTCGAAAAGTATATACATTATAACGTTAAGGATGTAAAAACGATTACATTTAAAGAACACAGTGTAAGTCCAATGGGTATTCCTAGATTAAAAGGTTATATAAACAATGATGAAAAATTAGATTTTATGGCCTATATTAGTACTACAGAAAATTTTGAAGATGATTTTACATGTTCCGGAGAATTAGATGAATTGATAAAAAAACCAGCAAAATCTGTATCTGAAATTGAAAAACAAGAGAAAAGAGAAGAGTAGTCTTTGCACTACTCTTCTCTTTTGCGTCCCGTTTTAAGAAGCATGCAACGGTACGTTTTTTATAAGGACTAAGGAAGTTATCTTTTTATTTAAATGATAACCCAGCGTCCTCCAAAGCCTTTCTAAGCTTCGGCATAGACGCTGGTCCAATACCGTGCAGTTTTAAAATTTCTTTTTCACTATACTTTGATAGTTCTTCTATCGTGTGAATTCCATGATGCTCTAGCGCATTTCGTGCTGGTGATGAAAGAAGTGAAAGAAATCCTGTTTTTGGCTTCTTTTCTTTCTCACAAGTCGGGCAAGTTGGACAATCACTACTTTTGTAGTATTCATGTCCTTTTTCACACGTTCTTAACGTTTTTTCTGTTGCCATTTTCAAGTCCCTCTATTCTTCAATTTCGACAACATGATTGCCATCAAAGAAGTATAAGCATTTCTCTTTCACTGGGTGTTGCAAGCTTTTCTCAAGTGCCTTTGCATATAACGAAAGCTGTACTTTGTATCGATCTTCTAAAATTGGCTTCGCTTGCTCGAATCCGCCTGGGAATTTCCCTTCAATCGTATCTGTTTTAAAGTCGATTAACGTAATGCCGTCTTCCTCTTCAATCATACAGTCGATAACCCCTTGGACAAGAATTGATTCCCCGCTCTGCCCTTGCCAATCTTGATATGCTTCTTCTGCTGCAAGCATCATCGTAAATGGTACTTCACGCTCAACACTTTTCGCCGCTAATACCCTTTTACCTAGGTCACTGTCAAAGAATGAAATGACTTTTTCAATTGCTATTTCTTCGGCTTGTTCGAATGTTAATAGTTCTTTATTAACCATGCCACTAATTTGTTCCCGAATTACTTCTTCTGTAATCGGCTTCTTCAAATCAACATGCTGCATAACAGCATGAACTGCCGTACCTCTTTCAGCGTATGTTAATCCTTTTTTCTCCATAAAACGAGGGCGCGTTTGAATTGGTGCACGCATTTTTTTAATAAAGGCGTTATCGCTACCTTCTTCAGATTGATAATTTCTCTTTATTTCCGTAACAGATTGTTTCGCACGGTGAGATGTTGCTTCCTCATATCCGTACTTCCACATTAATCTGTCATACACTTCTTCTTTTCGTTCACCTTGCAGGGGAACAGCTTTTTTCTCACGAAGTGCTTCTAGTAATTCTTGTTTCTCTTCTTGAACCGGTTCCGGCGCGAGTAACGTGCTACCGTCAACAACTTCTACTTTCCAGCTCGTGTCGTAGTCATAAATTTCACCTGGAATACTCCCTTGTCCTAATTCAAGAAGCATTTCACTATCACGATGTCTATATAATGAAGGTGCAATCCAATCTAAATAACAAGACGCTCCGGCACGTATATGGTCTGGCAATAACCATTCACTATGCTCCCTCGCATCAAGCCATTTTTCCATTTCCTTATTTGCATCCTTAACCGTTCCGATTAAAATTAACTTCTCTTTTGCACGAGTTAACGCTACGTATAATACGCGCATTTCTTCCGCGATTAACTCCATTTTCATTTTACGCTTAATTGCTAGTTGCGATAATGTCGTATATTTAATACGTTTACGAGGATCGATAAATTGCGAACCGAAACCGAAGTCTTTATGAAGTAAGAAGCGTTTCATTAAGTCCTGTGTATTAAAACGACGACCAAGTCCCGCTACGAATACAACTGGGAACTCTAATCCTTTACTTTTATGAATCGTCATAATACGAACGACATCTTCTTGTTCACCTAAAGCTCTCGCCGTACCCATATCGTCACCGCGTTCTAAAATACGCTCAATAAAGCGTAAGAAGCGGAATAATCCTCTAAACGATGTTGCTTCATATTGTCTTGCCCGGTCATAAAGTACACGTAGGTTTGCTTGCCTTTGCTTTCCAGCTGGTAAACCGCCAACAAAGTCGTAATAACCTGTCTCACCGTATACTTTCCAAATTAAATCAGAAAGTGACTGTTGGCGCGCGAATTCACGCCATCCTTGCAGTAAATTATAGAACCACTCTAATTTATCATGTAGTTCTTGCTCTTCCTCAAGCGGTGCCCCTTTTAAGAATGAGCTCATTACTTCATAAAACGAACCTTTCTTTCCGTGAGCACGAAGCGTCGCAAGTTCTTCATCATTTAATCCAACGATTGGTGAACGAAGCACTGCAGCAAGTGGAATATCTTGCATTGGATTATCAATCACGCGGAATACGTTCATCATAATATTTACTTCTGTCGCTTCAAAGTAACCAGTCGCAAGATCAGCGTATACTGGAATTCCTTGCAGCTTTAACTCTTCCATAATTTGCGGCGCCCACGGCATAGAGCGAAGTAAAATAACGAAATCGCGGTATTGTACAGGGCGCATACTATCCGTTTTACGATCGTACACTTCATAACCTGAATCAACCATCGCTTTAATGCGCTGCGCCATAAGACGGGCTTCAAGTTGCGCTTTTTCTACTTCTGCACCTTCTTCACCGTCTTGCACTTCTTCTTCTGTTTGCTGAATGCATAGTAGTTCTGCCGCTACATCTTCACCTTCTGGATAGCTAGCACCTAACTTTAATTCAGCGTCTGCATCGTAGTCGATTTCTCCGACTTCTTCACCCATAATTTGTTTGAAAATAAAGTTCGTACCCGCTAACACTTCATGACGACTACGGAAGTTTTTCGCTAAGTCTATCTTCATTCCGCCGCCCGATCCTTCTTGTGTGAAGCGTTTATACTTTCCTAGGAACAGGCCTGGTTCTGCTAGTCGGAAACGATAAATCGACTGCTTCACGTCACCTACCATGAACAAGTTCCCTTCACTCTCAGAATCTTTCGTTACGAATTTAATAATGGATTCCTGCACAAAGTTCGTATCTTGATATTCATCGACTAGTACTTCAGCAAATTTATTACGATATTGAAGCGCTACTGCTGATGGCTTCATTTCACCGTTTTCACTTTGTTCACTTAAAATTTGTAAACAGAAATGCTCTAAATCTGTGAAATCGACCATTCCTTTATCTCGTTTCATCGCTTGGAAACGCTCTGTAAATACTTTTACAAGCTGTACGAGTTTTTCTAATACAGGATGCATATCTTGAAAATCTCGTAAGAAACTTTCAGGTTTGCGGCTAAATAACTCTTCTTGTAATTTCTTCACTTCATCTTTCGCTTTATTACGAAGAGAGTCTACTTGTTTTACAATATCTTCATTGTAATCACTTTTCTTAATACGCTTTAACGTTTGCCACGATACGTTTTGCATCGCTTCATAAACGCTTGTCCACGATTCACGAGCAGCTGATGATAACGTTCCAAGTAAAACTGCATCAGCTTGCAAGGTTTCAACGCGAGGCGCCGGGCCGTCAGGAAGCATTGCGAGTTCGGTTGCTTTACGAATATGCTGTTCTGCTGTTTCAAGCTGGAATTTCACATCTTCCAATAAGTAAGAAGCATACACTAAATCTTCAATTGTTTTTCCTTCCACGTCGTATGCTTCTACTAATTTATCGAGCCATTTTTCCGGATTTGGATGCGCTCTTGATTCTGTATGAAGCGCTAAAATCATACGCTGTAAGTCATCATCACTACGATCACTCGTATAACGATCAACGAGTTCAAAGAATATCGTATTATCTTCAATTCCATACTCTGCTTCTAATATGTCATCTAATACTTCTTCTTTTAATAATTCGTTTTCTGTTTGATTCGCAATGCGAAAACGAGGATCAACATCAAGCATGTAGTAGTATCCTCTAATTACTTGTAAACAAAAGGAATGGATCGTCGAAATAGATGCTTTATTTAATAGGCTCAGCTGCTTTCTTACGTGCTGAGAGCCTGGCTCATCAATTAATACTTTTTCTAACGCTTCCCCAATTCTATTTTTCATCTCTTGCGCCGCTGCATTCGTAAATGTTACAACGAGCAGGCGGTCGACATCGACTGGATTTTCTTCACTTATAATCTTTTTAATAATACGTTCAACTAATACCGCTGTTTTCCCTGATCCAGCTGCTGCTGCGACTAAAATATCACGTCCGTTCGCTACAACTGCTTTCCACTGGTCATCTGTCCACTGACTACCTTCTGGTTTTTCAGGCCAATTTTCAATCATTCTCCGCCAACCTCCTCTCTAATTTTCTCCATCGCTTCGCTATCTTTCATATCTTTTAGCGTACGGAATTGATTATCTTCAAGTGATTCATCGAACTGACAAACAGATTTGAAGTTACAGAACGTACATGCCGCTTTATTCCCCTTTTTGTAAGGAGCAATATCGATAACGCCTTCTGTAATATCTTTTCCGATATTTTCAAACGTATGGTGTACGTATTTTTGCAATACGTTAAACTCTTGTTCACTTGCAATGCTCGAACGCGCACTAAAGCTACCGTCTTTTTTCAGACCCGCAGAAATAATATCAGAGCTTCCTGTTGAAAGTTTGTTATCCATTAAACGAACAACATCAGCATCGCCTAGCACGAGTCCTTTCATTTTAAATTTCTTTAAAATTTCTTTTTCGATTTCCGCTTCAGATGCATCACCCTTCATCTCAACAATCGGGTTATGAATATGGAAGTACAGTACACCAGCAGGTGAAGCCGTGCCACCTTTTTTCATCCACGTATGTGCATTTGAAGTAACAACATCTAAATACGTTAACATTTGAAGTGCCAATCCGTAATACACTTCCGTTAAGTCTAATGCTTTTGAGCTTGATTTATAGTCAATAATACGTAGGAACGTACCACTTTCATCTTCTGCCTTATCAACACGGTCAATACGGCCAACTACTTCCATCTTCACACCATTTGGTAATGAGAATTCCATTGGCGGAAGTGATCCTGTACCGCCCATACCGAATGGCACTTCTAAATCAACTGGTACGAAACCACTTGATTTCGCGTGCTCACGAAGAATGATTGAGGTACGGAAAATGATTTGTTGTAGTTTTTGCTTTAAATAGAAATGACGGTTTGAACTTAATAAAATTTGTCTTTGTAATAACGGTGCAATCTCTTCTATTACTACAGCAGAAAGATGCTCACACTCTTTTATTGATAAATCCGCCCAAGTACGGTTTTCACGTAATAGCCTGTCTGCAATTCTCTTCAGCGCTGCATGGAATAGCTCGCCAATATCCGGTGCATCCAGCTTGAAAATATCACGCTCTCTTAATGATAAACCGTGCTGCGCGAAATGAGCATATGCGCAACGGTTAAATAGTTCCATACGAGAGACGCTTCCTTTTATTGTGTCTCCGTATAAATCTCTACTTACAACTGAACTTAGCTTTTGCGCACGATTTCGGTAAAATAGGCTTGATAATACGCGGCTACTTTTTTGCTTCCATTCATCTGAAGTAACGTAGAAGTTATATACGTCCCACCAAAAGTCTAAATTCCCTTCAAATCCGTATCGCTTCCACGTTTGAAGTTGCTGCATTACATATGACAACGTTACTTCTGGCGTTGCTACGTATGAAATTTGTTCCGAACGTGATAAATCATTTACGTCATTCGTAATAAATGTATCTTTCACATCAGGGAACATTCTTTTTATTTTCTTAATAAAGCTAGACGCAAGTAACGTCTTTCCTTCTTCATCTGCTAGCGGACAAGAAATATATAATTTCTCAGTCGCTCTCGTTACCATTTGGTACATAACGAACTGTTCTTCTAATAAAGTTTGTCTCGTCGTTGGTGCTAATTCGATACCTGCAGCACTAAGAACATCTCTTTCTTCATCAGACAGCATACCTTCATCCATAGGTGCTGCTGGAATTACTCCTTCATTCACGCCAATGACAAATGTTGCTTTCACATTTGATAATCTAGAACGATCAATATTCGCAATTAACACTTGATCTAATGACGGTGGAATGTTTGCGAATTGAAGCGCCTCAAGACCTGTCGACATAACATCTGTGAACATAGAAAGTGACATTTTCTCTTCGCCAAGCATTTCAACGAACGTATCAAGAAGACTCATTACTTCTTCCCATACTTGCTCATGATCTGTCGCGAATAAGAAATCTCCACTCTCTTCTGCACGAATACGTAATGCTTCTAGTTTTTTCGGAACATCAAGCTCTTCTAAAAATAAGTAAACCGCTTCGCACATTTGCATAACTGTTCCAGCACGCTTCAGCCTTTTTTGCATACGAATCACAGGCGTTCTTACAACGTCGCGTAGTCGATTTATTTTCTCTTCCATTTCACGTTCACTGTCTGTAATCATCCCGTCTGTATCGTCAAGAGAACGATAGCGACGATACATCCACGGATCCTCAGAAGTCCATCTCTTCCCTTGTACACCGTACGCTAAACAGTAGTTTTCAAACTCATCCATCTCTTCGCGCATCGTTTCTTTTCTTACGTCTAATGGATATAAAAGCTCTGTTTTCACGCAGCGAAACACTGCATCATAACGCCAATTCCCGCTAATAATCTCTAGTGCAGAACGAATACATTCTACTAGCGGATGATGTGACATCGGGCGTTTTTCATCGATGAAGTGCGGAATATTATAATCTGTAAATAACGTTCGCATCACATCGTAATAACTTTCTCCATTACGAAGAAGAACCGCAATATCTCGGTAACGATAGTCTTCATCCGCCACAAGTCTACGAATTTCACGGGCAACACCCTCTACTTCAGCTCGTAAATTCGCTGCTGTATGAATCGTTACACTTGCTTCCCCGTGAAACTTTTCATTCGGACGCGCTTCATAATGCGTTTCTAAATGCGCTAATGCTTGCGAATGAAAACGTGGTTGTTCCATAAGTGGAATCGTTTTTTCAATTTCTATCTTCTCTTCACGCGCCACTTGCTTTATTTTTTCATACGTTAATGTCGTTTCATAAAATAAATCTAGTTCATTTACTGGCTGCGCTAACGTTTTTTCATCTATCGTTAACGTGATTGTAACCCTCGCTCCGCAAATCATAAGCTGTCTTACAATTTCTAGCTCTTGCGGTGAGAAAGAATGAAATCCATCTATATAAATTTCAGCCCCATTTACATATTCAGATTGCGGAAGCTTTTCCACTAGCAATTGCAGGTAGTCTTCTGAATCTAAATATTTTCCGATTAAAGCACGCTCGAAATCATCATATAATAGTTGTAAATCATACACTTTATTCGCTAATAGCTTTTGTTCGGCACTGCTACTATGTGCATCTAATTGTTGCCACATTTCATATACGTTAGATGGCGTCACGTTATAACGTTTAAACTCCGCAATCATACTACCAAGATGTTCAAAGAAACCGTTTTGCTCCGCTGCTTTTTGGAACACTGATAATCCATCTTTACGAGACTCTACAATTTTACGAAGTAGCATATGTACGCCCGCTTCATCAATGTGAAGACGACTCGCTCCGCCAACTTCTTGCAGTACCTTCCACGCTAACCGTGAAAAACTAAAAACTTGTGCCCGAATAGAACCTCTAACATCCTCACTACCAATTAACGCCTGCTGCGTTTGGAATGTCATCTGTTCTGGCACAAGATATAATATTGTTTCCCCTCTTGGGCGCTGCTTTAACTCTTCTTGCACTTCGTGTAAACAAAGTGTACTTTTTCCACTTCCCGCTCTACCAATCACAAATCGAAGTGACATGTAACCCCACCTTTCACTTACATAACGAACGTTAGTTTGCTACCATAATTGTATTATAGGACACGAAAAAAGACAAACGGAGTAGTTTGTCTTTTACTATACTTCTACCTATTATATCAACCTTTTGAAAAATTCGTTTGCACCTCTTTAATTGGCCAATATCGTAAATCAACTTTACCGACAACTGTATCAGCTTTTACAAATCCAAAGTGTCTACTATCCCAGCTTCCGAGGCGGTTATCGCCTACTACAAAAATATATCCAGGTGGCACCGACTTTTCTTTCGTCAACTCTTCTAGTTTAAAATCACCTGTTAGTTGTCGTCCATTTATCTCTTTCTTATACGTCTCTAAATAAGGTTCATCCACGAATTGTCCGTTTATATACAGTTTATCATGCTTATATTCAATTTGATCCCCAGGTAAACCGATAATTCGTTTTACATAGTCCTCTTTTTTATTCGCATGAAACACAACAACATCAAACCTGTTCAAGTCCCCCACTTGATAACTCACCTTATTTACAACGAGCATATTGCCATCTTGCAATGTCGGCATCATTGACTTCCCCTCTACAACGTACGTTGAAAAGAAAAACGTTCGAAAAAATACAGCTAATAATACACCAATTAAAATTGTTCGTATCCACTCTATGCCTTCTTTTTTCAAAGTTTTCTTCATCCGCTTCTCCCCTTATCCTTTAATAATGAAGCTTTCCTTTACAAAGAAGACTATTCTTAATGTAGTTCTAACTTTACTTCGATTTTCTTGCCGACATACCATAAAATAAAAATACCAATTGCTACAATGACTGATTTCACCGGATTATGAATAAATGACATTAAATCATGACCGATATACGTTAAAATAAAAATCATCACAAGTTTTCCGAACGCGAGTGCAAGGCCAAACTGTTTTACACTAATGCGAGATAAACCAGCAACAACATTTATAAGCGCAGACGGTGTAAACGGAAAACAAAATATAACGAAAATCGGCGCAAACCCTTTCCTTTCAATCCATCCCATTGCCTTTCGCACTCTCTCATGCTTATTTACAAAAGAAAAGAAACGACTTCGGCCAAAATGGCGGATAATGAAAAACACAAGTAAAGCACCTATTACTGATCCAAGCCAAGAATAAAGAAAACCGAGCCAAAATCCAAATGCAACAGCATTCGCCAGTACAAATACGATGAGTGGCAATGCCGGAATCAATGCTTCTATCATCGGTAAACCAATACCAAGAAGTGGTCCAAACGCTTTATAACTTTCAACAATATGATCCATATTTTCTGGTGAAAAATACTCTTTGATTGTCTGAAAATCCATTCTACACTTTACCCCTTTACTCTAAGTACTACCTCTACTGTATCATTGCTTATATGAAAGAGGAAATGGTAGATACGACATATGGAGATGTAATTATTAAGTTTCCATATCTTTCATTAGAATTCCTTCATTATTATGCTATGATAATCTATCAATATTCGACAGGACGTGTCGCGATTTTGGAAGTGGTCCTTTTGTTTTGGTGGCAAATTCCTTGGTAACTGAAATTATATTGGCGATTTCTCGAATATATCGACTTACCGACAAAAACTGACAAATAAAAGGATGGGGTTCCCCCCATCCTCTTACACTTCGCCTTCCTTAACGAAATACACTTTCTCATATGCTGGTTTCAGTCTAGATTCTTCAGTTTTATCAATCTCTTTAAAACAGGGGCTCCCTTGTTTTTTCCTACGATCTTCATATTCAGTACGCAATTTTGCCGTACGATTTAGTTGATTTTCAAAACTACTTTTTGATATTTCTAATTTCACAGCAAAGCCATTTATAAATCTAACAATAACATTTCCGTCCTTTGACTCTTTATTACTTTCAATATAAAAATGAGACAACCACGCGCACTCTTTTCTAGAGTATGAATAAGTGGGGAAAAAATAAAGTTGATCTGTCGGACTAATCGCAATCGGTGCTTTATGTGTAATATGAGTTAACTCTTTCGTTCCTTCTTTTCTGCCTAAGAAACTAGAACCATGCTTGCGGCAACTTCTTTCTATAATATCTAGAGGCTTTTGAAATACGAAAAAGGAATCTTCCCTCTCAACAACTCGTGTAACAATTTTCTTCTCACTTAGAATAACAGGAAGTAAGGCCATTGTATTTTTATTTACCACATAGTTTTCAACATAACGTTCTACTTTACTTTCCATATTCTACTGTCTCCTTTTTTCCATTTATATTAGCAGCTGCATATATAATTTTAGCATCTATGAAAAGGAAATGGTTTACAGATTTCGTTTTTTTACAATACTTTATCATTTATCAAACATCTTTTAAATTATAAAATAACTATATAGTGATTTTTAATAATAAAGTCGATACAAAATGTATTTATACTACCTATAAATATTTACAACTGCTTCCTCATTTCGCATCATTACGACAATTAACTTTGCTATAATTAAAAGATAAATCCAATATATGGAGGTCCACTATGGAAGAAAAAGAAGTGCAACCAACGATTCAAATGAAAAATAGTAGCATTGTGATCGTGAAAAACTCATCCAGCATTATATTCGGACTATTTTTCATTCTACTATTCTTCGTAAAGCCTTTTCGAAAATCGAAATGCCCTGAATGTAAGAAACGCGAAAAGAAAAAGATTGGAACAGAAGAGTAAAAGGCCTTCCATTTCGGAAGGCCTTTTACTCTTCTTCGTTTTGTATACTATTCCATCGTATATTATAACAAAAAAAGGGATGGCAGCAGCCATCCCTTTTTTCCATAATAAACTATAAATTATAGTTTGATTACGTTTTTAGCTTGAGGTCCACGGTTACCTTCTTCGATTTCGAAGCTAACTTTTTGACCTTCTTCTAAAGATTTGAAACCTTCAGTTTCGATTGCAGAGAAATGTACGAATACATCGTTTTCGCCTGGAACTTCGATGAAACCGAAGCCTTTTTCGTTGTTAAACCATTTTACTTGTCCTGTTACTGCCATGATTATTTCCTCCTAAGAAAATACAAATTTTTAAGTTTTTAGTCTTCCTGTCTAAAAAAAGAATCCACACATTATCAAATACGAAACATAAACTAGTTCTCACATACTTTTTCTCGTTCGTTTTCAGCACTTGATAACATATGGATTGCTTAATTTAACTATTCAACTGGGACTATCATAGCACATTAAAATAAAATGTACAATCTTTTTTGAAAATAACTGACAAATTAAATTGATTATACATTCGTAAATAATTGATTTTAGTATGTGCGGATTTCACTTTAAAATGAACACACATACCATTTGAATACGATTACATCCCTTATTCTGAAGTGTTACAATATAATTATATTGGAGGGGATTATATGTCAAACTACGCCAACGAAGAAAAGCTTACAGGGGGAAATGTATCAAATGTGTATCGTTCTGAAAATACTGTTCGGCGAGAATTAAAGCCAGGTAGTGCAAACATTCATACATTATTACAACACTTAAAAAACAAAGGGTTTCATCATTCTCCAAAGTTTTTAGGTGTAGATGAAAAAGATAGAGAAATTTTATCCTTTATTGAAGGAGAAGCTGGGAATTATCCGTTAAAAGAATATATGCGGTCTAATGCTGTTTTAAAAGAAATAGCAAAGATGCTCCGCCTTTATCATGATGCAGTAAGTGACTTTCCGTTATTAAATGAATGGAAACCGATGGATCATACTCCAAATAACATGGAGGTTATATGCCATAACGATTTTGCCATATATAATATTATTTTTAATGACGAGAAACCAGTCGGCATTATTGATTTCGATGTCGCTGCTCCTGGTCCAAGAATTTGGGATATCGCTTATACGCTGTATACTTGTGTGCCTTTAAGTAGAACGTATTATACAGAATCGGGTGAGGCAGTTCATTATGACTCATCGCAACATGCTGGCCATATGAAAGAAAGAGTGAAATTATTTGTCCAGTCCTACGGTAAAAGTATGGATGAAGATTACTTAGGAATGGTGTTACTACGATTAGAAGCTTTATGTACATATATGAAACGAAAAGCGCAAGAAGGCGATGTGAATTTCCAAAGAATGATTGATGAGGGACATTTAGAGCATTATGAAAAAGATATGGCGTTTATTCGTGATCATGGAGCTGAGTGGATGTAATCATATTGTCTTTTTTTGTCGGTAAGTCGATATCCTTTGTCGAATCGTCGATATATTGAAATAATCGTTGATATATCGAAAAAATCGTCGATATATTTTAATTTACTCGCGCATCGTTTAAAAAATAATAAGGGGCAGTAAGACCCCCACCTCAAAATGCAGCGAAAGCAAAGAATTTAGGTGGGGGATCAACTGCCCATAAAAGTCCGATTGGTTCAACTAATAATCAGTGGGGGATGAAGAAAACCCCCACTGATTAAAGTTTCACTTTATTTTGTAAACTGTGCTTCTTCTGTAGATCCTTTTAGCGCTGTCGTTGATGAAGTACCGCCTGTAATAACTTGTGCTACTTCATCAAAGTAACCTGTTCCTACTTCGCGTTGGTGACGTGTTGCGGAGTAGCCGTGTTTTTCTGCTGCGAATTCTGCTTGTTGTAGTTCAGAGTATGCTGCCATGCCGCGCTCTTTATAGCCACGTGCTAATTCAAACATGCCGTAGTTTAATGAGTGGAATCCAGCAAGTGTTACGAACTGGAACTTATAACCGTAAGATGCGATTTCTTTTTGGAAACTCGCAATTGTTTTCTCATCTAGTTTTTGTTTCCAGTTGAATGAAGGTGAACAGTTATATGCAAGTAATTTCCCTGGATGCTCTTTATGAATTGCGTCTGCAAATCGTTTTGCATCTTCTAAATTCGGTTCAGACGTTTCACACCAAACGAGGTCTGCATAAGGAGCGTATGCTAAACCACGTGCAATTGCTTGATCAAGACCCGCTTTCGTACGGTAAAATCCTTCTGGAGTTCTTTCTCCTGTAATAAATGCTTTATCAACTGGATCAATATCGCTCGTAATTAAATCTGCTGCATCCGCATCTGTTCTTGCAACAATAATGGTCGGTACTCCCATTACGTCTGCTGCAAGGCGTGCCGAAATTAAATTACGCACCGCAGTTTGCGTCGGTAATAATACTTTTCCGCCTAAATGGCCGCATTTTTTCTCTGAGGATAATTGATCTTCAAAGTGCACACCTGATGCACCTGCTTCAATCATACCTTTCATCAGTTCGAATACGTTTAATTGTCCGCCAAATCCTGCTTCTGCATCTGCTACAATCGGTACGAAATAATCTGTATCATCGCTTCCTTCCATATGCTGAATTTGATCCGCACGTTGCAGCGTTTGATTAATTCGTTTTACTACAGCAGGTACGCTGTTCGCTGGATATAAACTTTGGTCTGGATACATATGTCCAGAAAGGTTCGCATCTGCTGCTACTTGCCACCCACTTAAATAAATTGCTTTTAGTCCAGCTTTTACTTGCTGCATCGCTTGGTTCCCTGTTAATGCGCCAAGTGCGTTAATGTAATCTTCCGTATGAAGCGATGACCAAAGCTTTTCAGCACCGCGGCGCGCTAATGTATGTTCAATATCAATCGATCCGCGCAGGCGAATTACATCTTCTGCCGAATATGGACGTGTGATCCCTTTCCAACGCGTATCTAATTCCCAGCTTTCTTGTAATTTCTCGATTCTTTCGTTTTTCATTTGTTCCATCCCCTTTTCAATTTTTATAAAATTTCATAACCCGGTAATGTTAAAAATGGTACGAATTCATCATTACGAACGAGATTTGTAAACAATGTTGTCGCCTCTTGGAATCTCCCTTTCTTAAAGGCTTCTTTACCAATCTCTCTTTCTATTTTTGTTAGCTCTTCTTCTTTTAGCTCTTCCATCAGTTCAAACGTAATATTACGACCGTCATTTAGCTTTCCACCTTCATGGCGAATCCATTGCCATACTTGTGCTCTAGAAATTTCCGCTGTTGCCGCATCTTCCATTAAGTTATAAATTGGTGCGGCTCCCCGGCCGCTTAACCAAGATGCGATATATTGAATGCCTACGCTAATATTTAGGCGAAGTCCCTCTTCTGTAATCGTTCCCACTGGTACTTCTAATAAATCCTTTTCTGTAACATGTATTTCTTCACGTTTTCTAAAAATTTGATTCGGTGTTTTCATAATGTGATTAAATACTTCCATCGCGACTGGTACAAGTCCCGGGTGGGCAACCCAAGTCCCGTCATGACCGTCTAAAGCTTCGCGCTCCTTATCTGCACGCACTTTTTCAAAAGCTGCTTCATTTGCTTCTGGATTGTTTTTAATCGGAATTTGCGCTGCCATTCCTCCAATAGCTGGTGCATTACGGCGGTGACACGTTTGAATAACTTTCAAAGAATACGCGCGCATAAACGGCGCCGTCATCGTGACTTGCGCTCTATCTGGAAGTAAAAATTTATTATGATTACGGAAACTCTTTAGAAAGCTGAAAATATAATCCCATCTTCCGCAATTTAACCCAGCAGAATGATCTTTAAGTTCATACAAAATTTCATCCATTTCAAACGAAGCGTGAATCGTTTCCAGTAGCACCGTTGCTTTAATTGTTCCGTTTGGAATACCGATATATTTTTGAGCAAATACGAAAACATCATTCCATAACCTTGCTTCTAAATGACTTTCCATTTTCGGTAAGTAAAAGTATGGACCGCTTCCTTTTGCTAAAAGAGCTTTCGCATTATGGAAAAAATAAAGTCCAAAATCTACTAAGCTACCAGACATATTCTTCCCGTCAACTTGCATATGTTTTTCTTCTAAATGCCATCCTCTTGGACGCACAATTAATACTGCTGTTTTACTATTTAAACGATATTCTTTTCCGTTTTCACTTTTATGTGAAATCGTTCCCCGAACTGCATCCCGTAAGTTTATTTGGCCTTCAATTGCATTCTCCCAAGTTGGTGAATTCGAATCTTCAAAGTCTGCCATAAAAAGATGTGCTCCTGAATTTAAAGCATTAATAACCATCTTTCTATCTACTGGTCCAGTAATCTCTACGCGGCGATCCTCTAAATCTTTTGGCAACTTGGCAATTGTCCAATCCGCTTCACGTATGCGCTTTGTTTCTTCTAAAAACTTCGGAAACTCTCCTGCATCAATTCTCTTTTGTTTCTCCGCACGCTTTTGTAAAAGTTCTATGCGGCGCTCATTGAAATTTCCATGTAGTTCCTTCAAAAAACTAAGCGCCTCAGGTGTCAATATTTCGTTGTACGCTGGTAACATTTCTCCGGGCATTGTAACCCGTGAAGTTTGCGTCGACATATTAGCATCCCCTTCTTAAACTGTTTTATAACAGATTTAATTTTATGTTTTATATTATATAACAAATCTTCAGAAAAGGAAGTTTTTTTTGAAAATTCATTTCGTTTTTTTTCAAAATGCCTTTCTTTCGCACTTTATTCCATACAAAAAAGGCCACTGTTATACAACAATGACCTTTTTGTATGATATTCTCTATTTCCAATCCTCTTTCAAATGATAATTAATAATCGCATTGTTTATAAACTGAGCATATTGCGCTCTCGGTACAGGGCCATTTAATTCATACATCCCTTTTCCAGTCCCTGTCACAACTTGATTAGATTGCAGCGCACTAATGGCCCCTTCTGCCCAATGCCCTTTTGGTACATCTTTAAATGTATGTTTTTGTTTTGCTTTGAAAGTATATGCTTTTTGAAGCGCTACTGCCATTTCAGCTCGAGTAATTGGCGCTTTCGGTCTAAAGTTTCCGTTTGCATCACCTTTAAAAACACCACGTTTTGTTAGCGCTAAAATTTCCTTTTGGAAATCAGTTGAACTTCCGGAAATATCTTTGTATGGATTCGCTATTGCCCCTTCGTCTTTCATTTCAAGTGTTTTGTAAATAACACCAGCTACTTGTTCACGTGTTGTAAGATCTCCAACACCATACTTTCCATTTCCGTATCCAACTATTATTTTATTATAAGCTAAATCTAAAATAGCATCATATGCCCAAAATCCGTATGGAACATCATCAAATACGATCATTTCCGGATATTCTTCCGCTTTTACAGTGGCCACATTCGTTCCTGCAAATATACCGCCTACCATTGTCGCAATCATCATTACACCCAATATTTTTTTCTTCATTGTCCTCTCTCCCTATTTCTATTTTATGTTAAATAGAAAAATAATAGATAATACGAAGTTATCCATACTACATATGAAGTATCTTCAAATAAAATGAACTTCATTATTTCAGGAGTATTAATTTGTTGGTGAATGTAAGATAAAATGCAAATCTTCTAGAAGAACCATTTCGACTACCTTTCTGCTTTATACCTCCTTCTTTCTTATTTCAAAAAGGAAGCTGTCACATCTAAGGTGCTATATATTAAAAATTCTACAATCTCTTTGTGAACTCCTTTACATTTTAAAATTTCATTTTATTGACACAAAAAGAAGCAGTACACTACTGCTTCTTTTCTTTTTCATATTGTTCAAACGTATGAATTCTTTCAAAAATTGGTGGATGTGTGTATAAGAAAAACTTCACTAATGCAGGCGGATTTACTTGGCTTAAACTCGTTTTTGATAAATATTGAAACGTTTTTACACCAGATGCCCCATCTTTTGTCATGTCTAAAGCATATTGATCTGCCGCTCGTTCTTCTATACGAGAAACATAGTTTGTTGCTGGCTGCGATGCAAAAGAGAGTACAGAAGAAATTAAGAAAAATAAAGGTAAAATTGAGAAACATGCTACTTTTGACATTTGCAGCGTATCTCCCCATTTTCGAATGCACATATTTATAATACGACTAATGAGATACATCCCTATAAACGATAGCAGCACATAACTGGCAACACCCCAATATATATGTTTCATAACATAATGCCCCATTTCATGGGCCATTATAAATAAAATCTCTTTATCTTTTAATTGCTTAAGTGTTGTATCCCACATTACAATACGGGCGTTAGGGCCAATTCCTGTTACATATGCATTTAACGCATTCGTTTTCTCTGACATATTTACTTCATACACGTGTTTAGCAGGAATGTCAGCTTTGTCTGCTATCGCTAAGATTTTCGTTTCTAATTCTTTATTTTTTAGCGTCGAAAAGTCGTTATACAGTGGATCAATTACAACAGGCTGTATAAATGTTAAAAAGATTGTAAATGGTACAGAGAGCGCCCAGCCTGCTAGCCACCATCTCTTCGGGAATTTACGGATAAGCCATAATAGAACGGTAACTACAATTAACATCGTCGCATAACTTTCCCAAAAACCGATAACGTGATCTTTTATCCAGCTTTGTGTACTTTGCGTTGAAATGCCGTAATCAACGGACACTTTTCGGCTAATCCATTGCATCGGTAGGGCAAGAACTGTTGTGAGTAATGATAAATAAAAGAAATAAATCGCAACTTGCAGGACACTTATTTTCGTCGTTTCCTTCGACCATTTCTCAAACTTTTTCGAAACACCGAGCACAAGTACAAATAATAATATAATCCATTCTAGAGGCGTCGCTAAAAAGTATAGTAAATTTTTCACGCGCGAATAATCTTGGCTTAGCGTAAGCTCTCTTGCATTCATAAACGTTTCTGGATCTGCACCCGTTCCTTTATACATGTCCGGAATCAGTTCATGATTCCATCCAAATAAATACCAATATATAAGCAATGCAAACCCAACGTACAAAAAAAGCGACCACCCAATAACCTTCCTCACGCTATTCCCTCCTCTATGCTGCCTGTCTATTATTATTGTAAGTTCGTACATGCTAAATTAGAACAAGCTTATTATGCGAATTGCTCGCGAGCCTTTTATTTACATAAAAAAACTCTTCCACAAATAGAAGAGTTTTACCTACCTTTAGACACTTTCTTCGGTTCATACTCTGGGATAAGAAACGTACTTACAACCCAGCATATTAAACCAGCTCCTTTTATATAGCGTATATATTCATAGTCTTGAAAAAATAAAGTCGTTACAATAAGCGTAAAAAATCCAATTAAAACTAGTACGTATCCTATTTGCTTCTTAGATAACATAACGTTCCTCCTTAAGGAAGTACATCCACTAACAAACTAAAATCTTGTAAAGAAAAAGAACTATATTTCATAATACCTTGCACAGCTAAAAGTAAAATAAGACCGGTCACACACATATAATTAACGCTTTCTTCACTCTTTTTTTCAGCAACTATTCCGCCGCTTATACATAATATTCCTAACAAATGGAGTGCTAAATACATAAAGAAATAAGCTTCCTCCCAGCGAAGAATAACATTGACTGTCGTTATCAGCACAATACTAAGCAAAATCAAATAAAAAAACTTATTTGATGATATTGTTTCATTCATATAATTTTATACATCCCTTTCAAATTTAGAATTAATGATGTTTCAAAGCTATAAAGTAAATAATTGTTTTCATACTATAAAACAAAAGGTAAGCCACTATTACTTTCTCGAATATTTTATGAACCCACATATACTTCTCTTCATTTCTTCTGAAGATGCGCTTCATCATTTCTTCTACAATTAAACCAAATATTAATAAAACCCCTAACACAATAAGAAGAGAAATAATATTTTCTTTTAAATGAGTACTAGAAAATAAGTAATACTCTGGAAACACAATTGTATCTACTACAGGTTGCACCCAATGACACACGCTTTTATCACACATATCTGTAAGAGACGTAGACTCTATAATTTCTTTCAATATTTTTTCAAACGTTTTCTTCATCTTACTTACCCTCCACTACGTCTGAAAAACTCTTTTCCTGCTCTACATATATAGCCGGCATTTCTTTATTCCAATATTTGCGGTTAACAAATAAAAAGATGAGTACTAAGTTTAATCCCGTCATAAAAATAATAAGCCCTGGAAAGAACGTCGTATAATTTGAGAAATCTGCAAAACTCATGATCTCTTCTTTATTTATTAAAAAAGAAGCACCGATTACAAATGCATTGTTTAACATGTGAATAGCAATTGGCATGAGTAAGCTATTCGTACGAATATATACGATTGATAGTACAACGCTAAATACTACTGCACCTAGGAAATCAACATGTAACAACGCAAACAACATCGCTACTACAATGATTGCTATACCCGTTCCCCATTTTGCTGCAAAGCGTTGCAGCAAAAATCCCCGAAAAACAAACTCACCAATAATTGGTGCGATGAATACGACCATAATAAACTGATATACAAATCCCCCTGTGCTATCTATAATCGGTTCACGTAACGCGTTCATAATAAATTCCGGTGTAATCCATGCAAAGCTATACATGTACAAAATAAGATATCCGTAACTAAACACGGCTAACATAAGTGCAATGTATAAAACTTGCACCAGGTTAAATGTTTCATTTTTATTAATAAATAACGAAAAGGAAACACGGTGTTTTCTATACGCAAAAAAAATCCACGTAATCGGAAGGATATAGAATATAAGAATATTTATAAAAGTAGAATTTTGCATATGAAATGTATTTTCTATCAATTCATTACTGACCCTTGCAACTAAAGTTAATAGTGCAAATACAATTAAAAAATATCTAGCTCGCATCGTTTGAAACGGATTCACACTCATCTCCTCCCCTATGTTACTTTTATCATATCATTTGATTCTTAATTTTTTGAGAAAGAAAACCTTAAAATTTCCTTAAAAATTCCATAAGTTACAGAAAGATGATATGATATTCGAGGAAATTAGGAGGGATTTTTTATGTATGAAGCAAATATTTTGCTCGTTGATGATGAAACAGCAATTTTACAATTACTAACTACCATTCTTGAAAAAGAAGGTTTTTCTCATATTACAACTGCAACATCCGCTGAAATAGCTTTATCTCTCACCGAGCAAAACAATTACGATTTAATTATTTTAGATGTCATGCTTCCTGGACAATCTGGTTTTGATATTTGTCCGATCATTCGCCAGAAAACAGATTGCCCTATCTTCTTCCTCACAGCTAAAACATCTGATTTAGATAAAATATCTGGATTTTCACACGGTGCAGATGATTATATTACGAAGCCATTTAATCCACTTGAAGTAGTAGCTCGTATGAAAGCACAACTCCGTAGACATATGAAACAAGCTGTACCACACGAACAAAAAGCACACTCCAGTTCATTTGGCAGATTTGAAATTGATCGATATTCTGCAGAACTTACAGTAAATGGACATGTTGTCGAATGTTCCGCCCAGCTATTTCAGCTATTACTCTTCTTTTGCGAGAATCCGAACTACGTATTTTCGAAAGAAGAAATATACGAAAAAGTTTGGGGCGCACCTGCTTATAATGGCGATGACAATACGGTTATGGTCCACATTCGAAAACTACGTGAAAAAATTGAACAAGACCCAAGTAAACCAGAATATATAAAAACTGTTCGCGGACTTGGCTATAAGTTCATTACAAAGTAGGGTGACGATATGAACTTTAATAAACGACTTATTATCCAGTTTATTCTGCAACACGTATTTGTTTTAGTTACATTACTGATTGCTGTAGTAGCTGCTTTCACTTATTTAATTTTTCTTGTTACGAGCACTTCATACGAACCAAACATTCCAGACTCTGATAATTTTGTGATTGCAAGATATATCTCTTCAGAAGATGGCGATATTTCGTTAAAAGCTGAAGTAAAAGATTTAATTAAAGAGAAAAATGATTGGATTCAAGTTGTAGAGGAAAACGGAAAAGTTCTCTATCACTTTAATACGCCAAATGACGTACCGACATCTTATACGAAAACATCCCTATTCTCATATATACAGAATCATATAGAAAGCCCTTATACATTTACATATTGGGAAATTGAATTAGAAGAAAAAAACGTACTTGTTATTTACGGCGGTACGTTAAAAAGCAATGTATTACTGAAATCAATTCAGAAAGAGCATCCTTCTGTATCTACGGATTCTTTCACATTAACAGAAGAAGAAAAACAGTTACTTTCTAAAGAAAACGCAACGCTTCAACTCTTTAATAGTGGCGGCGAAGAAGTATTCTCCTATCCAAATGGAAAGAAAAAAACGTTTTCTGCCATACAAGCTGCTCTTAACGCAAAAGAACCGTGGAATCATAAAGAAAACACGTCTAGCTTTTACGACACAAATAGCAATCATCTTCTCATTGTAACTGCCAAAAATGAGCACTACTACCCAGATGATGAAATAGACGATGTATTTGCTAAAAAGTTTCTAATCGGATGCGGACTAATCCTTCTTATCGTATTTGTTTATTTAGTCATTCTTTCTATTTGGTACGGTAATAAATTTGGAAAACCGTTATTACATGCGATGCGCTGGCTTAAAAATATAGCTGGTGGAAAGTACGAAGAGCCTGTTAGTAAAAAAGGGAAACCTGTCAGGTTCCGGCGATCTGGTAAAGAGAAATGGTCATTCCGCTTATTTAGTGATGTAACAAATTCACTAGAGCACCTTTCTATTACACTCAAAAAAAATGATGCGATGAGGCAAGTATTGCAACAAACTCGTGAAGAATGGATTACTGGTCTCACACATGATTTAAAAACGCCACTAAGTTCTATTTATGGCTACGCATTATTACTAGAATCACAGCAATACAACTGGACTGATCGTGACATTCAACAATTTGGCAGCGTTATGAAAGAGAAATCTCAATATATGACGACGTTAATTGATGACTTAAGCTTAACGTATCAATTAAAAAATAACAGTCTTCCTGCGCAGCACGTAAATATTGAAATGAATCAATTCGTCCAAAAAGTATTATTACAATTTATTAATAATCCAACACTCCAAAATCAAAATATTGAATTCGTACCGAGCTCAAACAAAATTCAATATTTCATTGAAGAAAAATGGTTCCAGCGTATTATCGAAAACTTACTCGTAAACGCCGTAAAACATAATAATGAAACGACAAATGTCAGCGTAAAACTTTCCCAAAACGCTACTTCATTTACACTCTCTATTTCAGATAACGGAAAAGGAATGGATGACAAAACGAAAGAGCTTCTCTTTGAGCGATATTACAGAGGAACAAATACAGAAGAAAGCAACATCGGAACTGGACTTGGCCTCGCTATTACGAAGCAGCTCGTTCATGCTCATAACGGAACAATTTCGATTGATAGCGAACTTGGAAAAGGAACGACGATTATACTTGTGTTCCCGTTTCATTCGTAGGAAAGGCGCTATGTGGCGTCTTTTTTAGTGGAGGAGTTTGGTGGTAAATGAAATTATATTACTCGACTTTTATTCTTGTTTATTGCGATAGTTCGGTGGTACATGAAATTATATCGGCGATTTTCTGAATATATCAGCGCAACTCGAATTATATCGGCGATTTTTCAAATATATCAGCGCAACTCAAATTATATCGGCGATTTTCAAGATATATCGACTTACCGACAAAAATCGCCAAATATAGCAACCTATATTAGAAAAGCGAACCACTCAGTGGTTCGCTTTTCTTTCTATTACTTCTTCTTCACCGGTATCCAAAGTTCAATTTGGGCGAACTCGCTTTTATCTGCATGAGAACGCTCATCGTATAGTTCAAATTCATTAACGCCGCAATGTTCGTATCCTGAATGCGGGAACCATTCTGAGAATACTGCGTTCCACGTTTGGTGAATAGACGATACCATTTCTTCATGAGGAACTTTCGGCGTTGTAAATACAGCATATGTCGCTGCTGGGAAAGTACGCTTCGCAACTTCGTTTGGTACATTTTCAAAGCCTGTAACTTCCATTCCGATAATATACGTGAAGTCCCCTGTTTCTAAATTAAAATCAGTACATAATCCAAGCTCTACCCATTGGCTCGTATCTTTACGATTCGGAATTGTCGTTCCAAGATCTTTTTGTAAATATTCTTGCCAAAATGCTGGAATGTCTTGATGGTTTTTCCCTTCTTTACTTGTCGTCTTCAGTTCATAACCCGCCACTAAAAATTCTGGTTTATTTACAATACGATATTCCATTTGTATGCCTCCTAAATACGGATTTAATTTTCTTTGCTTTACATTCACGCTGTAATACATCGGCGTTTCAATTTCTTTTTTTCGATATTCACTCGGTGTCATTTGAAATATTTTTTTAAAGGCTCTCGTGAACGTTTCGTGAGATTGAAAGCCATGCTCAAATGCGATATCAATAACTTTTTCATCCGTATGAGAAAGTTGATAAGCTGCCCGGGCTAACCTCCTCTTTCGAACATACTCCATTACTGTATCACCTACTAATGCCTGAAATACACGATGAAAATGCGACTCAGAAAAACCTGCAATACGTGCTAAATTGCGCAGCGTCTGTTTTTCCATTACATCTTCCTCAATATAATCAATTGACCTTTGAATTTGTGTTTCATAGCTTTCCATCTCTGTTCACCCGCCTTATATGTATTATGATAAAAGAGAATCCTATCCAATTCTTGACGTTTTTTACTATAATTCCATAAAAAATTGTAACTTTTTTATATGTATTTCGTTGTTATGTATGAAGGGAGGGAAATGTAGTGAAACGCAAACAGTCATTAGAAGACATTTACTCCGAGCATATGCACGACTTATTTCGCTATCTTCTCTCCCTAACCGGAGATTCCCACTACGCGGAAGATCTCATGCAAGAAACGTTTTACCGAATGCTCGTCCATATTGACTACTATAAAGGAGAAGAAATTAGGCCTTGGTTATTTACGATTGCCTACAACGCCTTTATCGATTGGTATCGAAAAGAAAACAGATATAAAACAACGACAGTTGAAGAGTTCCATTTACCAAACGTACCAAGTACAGAGCACTCTTATTTCGTAAAACATGAGATTGCTAGTTGGTTAGACAACTTATCTTCCCTTCCCCTTGAAAGACGAAATGTCCTGCTACTACGAGATTACTACGGATTCTCGTATAAGGAAATAGCAGAAATGACTGGTCTCTCACTAGCGAAAGTGAAAATTGAATTACACAGGGGACGAAAAGAAACGAGAAACATAAAGGAGTGATAAGGATGGGTTGTACAGAGTTTAAAAAACTATGGGAGAAGTACGAAAACGGAACGCTCACGCATGATGAACAAGAAGAGTTAGAAAGTCATATTGAGACATGTGAAGAGTGTGAAGTTTACTTAGATGAGTTGCTTTCAAAGAGTGAACCGATAAAGAAAAGACTACCACCACAAAATCTTAAAATCCCATTTTGGAAAATAAAATGGAAACAGCGTTGGCAAACCGTTAGTTTTGTCCTTGCTGTTTGTATAGCAATCTATTTTGTTGGTCATTTCTCATCATCTTTTTACTTCTATAATATGAAAAAATTAGCTGAAGTAGATGAGATTCCAGCACTCGCACTAGAAGCAACAATGCCAAATAGTCGTTCCGTTGGAGAAAGTACGAAGGTTAAACCTTTTTTCCGTACAGAAAATGAAATGAGTTTCTATAAAACAATCGGTAAAAAAGAATTTCCAATTGGTACAGTAACAACACGTAGTTTCTTATCGTCTGTTACTGTCAAAAATCCATCTTGGGAAAACAGAGCCTATTCAAAAAAACTTTCCTTTGTTCATCCAAAAATCAAGGAAGCTGCTTCTTTGAAAGAATCATCTAAAAAAGTGTGGGATACACTTGGAAAGATACATGAGGGAACAGTTGCAGAAGTAGCGCTATCTTTTGACAAACCTTATACGTTACAAGAAGTCGAATCAATTCTATATAGCGCATTTGAAGCACAAGAAATGCCGCCAACTCCGTTATGGTACGCTTTAGACACAGGACAAGAAAGAATAAATGAAGACGATTTTATCTTGCATAGCGGAGAGATTATCGGATTTCGAGAACATATAGATCTTCCTGAAGATGAAACAAAAAAGCTACACACAAAAGAAGATGAAGTAATCGAAATGATGCGCATTCTTTCTGAACATAAAAAAATTGTGAGTGAAGCTACTCGGACTCGTGAAAAAGACCTGAACTTAGATAAGCGCTACCAGTATGTAAAAGATAACGGCGTTAAAGTATACGGCATGGTCATTACTGGCCCGTCGAAAGAATTATTGAAATTACAAAACTCACCGAATGTGCGTTATGCGACTCTTGGAGATATTGAGGTTTGGAATTGGTTTGATTATTAATGAGGAAAAGGAGAGCAAAGATATGCTCTCCTTTTTAATTCGAAATCACTTTCACATGCATCCCTCTCACCGCTTTTTCATAAGCAATTTCGCTCATCTGTTTTATGTTTTCTGATACGACAGACGATCGAACAACTTCACCTTCACGAAGAAATGGAGGATCAATAAGACGGACTTTATTTTTCTGATACAAATCATAATCGTTTCTATCTTCTTTTACTTTTACATTCGAATGAACTTTTCTTAATAAAGCATGTACTTCTGGCTCACTACATTGCTGCAATTTCGAAATAAGCTCATCATCTTCAAGAAGGAAATCATCTGCATGAATAACCTTTTTATGAAGAGCTAACTTTAACGTCTTAGCTAACATATCATTTCCGTAAATATTCATTGGTTTCATAAAGAAATCGATTACTTCTTTGTAATACGTTTCTGTAAACCATTCTGCTACTTCGATACTTTGAACAACCATCTTCCCATCTACTGCGATAACATCCTCTAAAAAATTGTGAACTTCTTCTAAAGAAACATACCCATATGTATACATATCTCGTAATGTATAATCGACTCGGTCTGCGCATAATTCTGGTGCTGATTTTTCGAGTAACGTCCATTTCGAATCATCTAACAAAATATCTTCATAGTTATAACCATGCTTCGCAAGAATCGCTGGAATTTCTGAGTTTTTCACGACAGAACTAAATATCTCTTCATGATAACTTTCATCCTCATTATGAAAAACGTAATCAATCACGTGGGAAAAAGCAGTATGTGATACGTCATGCAGTAAACCTGCAATTTGTTCTTCTACTGAACCACCTAGTTTTTTCACTAACAACATAACACCAACTGAATGATCAAAGCGTGTTACATTCCATTTCTCGCTCATTAAATAACTTGCGCCATTTTGATGAATACCTTTTAGTCTTTGCACAGGCTTGCTTAAAATTAATTCTTCTACTACTTGATCTACTTTAAACTCACCGTATATAACATCTGATATAACCACTTATAATCCCCCTTTATTTCAGCAGAGTCTTCTAATCGTACCTTTTTTATGAAATCGACATCAACATAAATACTAAATTTAAATATTTTGATAATAAATTATTAGTGTTGTATATTATACATGTCTGTTATTTCTTTTAATTCATTTATTTTTATTGAGCGCTCCTTATGTGGAGCCTTTTTTTATTGAAAAATGTGTGGACTTTCATTCCAAATCGTGAACAGAATGCTAGAAATAGAAACGTACATATTCCGGCGAGAAAAAGGGTAACATTGCCAGTTTTATTCCTTTTTGATTTAATACAGGTATAGCTATTAAGGGAAAGAGGGGGAGCATGAAAAAGATTTTCTTCACCATTCTATTCATCATTATTGTATTAATTAGTTTAGGATATTGGAAATTCTTCACTTTATCTGGGGTTTCAGGCGGTGAACAGATTCAATCCATACACTCCCCAGATAAAACGTATACTTTACATATATACAGACATAATGGCGGCGCAACGACTAGTTTTGCTATACGAGGAGAGCTTGTAGCAAATAATAAAAAGTTTATGAACAAGAAAAATATATACTGGAATTATCGTGAAGAAGATGCAACTGTACAATGGTTAGACGATCATACAGTGATGATTAATAAGCATAAATTACATGTAGAGACGGACACGTATGATTTTAGAAAAAACGAAAAAGAAAAGGACTGACTTTTATCAGTCAGCCCTTTTCTCTTTATCCCGCTATTCAAACGTAACTTCCACCTGCACAATCTCAGATCTACTCCCAAGCCTAAGCGGTGGTCCCCAGAATCCGAAACCAGAAGAAACAATGGCGTGGAATGCACCTTTTTGTGCATATCCCCAGTCTAATTCGTACATTCTTCTCGTTACAATATGATTTGGCGCCATTTGTCCGCGGTGCGTGTGGCCGGATAATAGTAAATCAACGCCCGCCTCTGCTGCTTGCTTCAACTCGAATGGTTGGTGATCCATTGCGATAACTGGCATAGTTTTATCTACCGTACTCATTAGATTTTCAAAGCTTTGACGATCTCGCTCTGTTTTATCTCTTCTTCCAACGAGATAAAAATGGTCTTCAATTGTAATCACTTCATCTAACAGAATACGAATATCAATCTTATCCATCTCTTGTAAAAATTCAGGAACCGCTCGTCCGTAATATTCGTGGTTTCCTAACACACCATATACGCCTAGTGGAGCTTTCATTTGTTTCATAATTGGTCCCATATTTTTTTGAATGAACACACCTGGATGATCATCGATAATATCTCCTGGCAGTAAAATAATATCAGGCTCCATCTCATTTACATGACGGACAAGTCTTTTTAAATGCGACACGCCAGATAATTTACCGAAATGCATATCAGAAGCCATCGCAATGCGTAAGCTTTTACGTCCCTCTACTTTTTTCGGGATGTGCACCTCGTACTTTCTAACTACTGGGCTATATGCGTTGAATACTCCATACGCAAAAATAAAGATGAACGCAAGTAACACGGCCGTTCCTGTCCAAATAATTGCCGCTTCTTTCTCCACCGAAAACTGTAAAAGAAAGACCGTAATATCCGCTAACGGCAATAACATAAGCGCATATTGTATGACCGCAAACCAAATTGAACCTATCGTTCGTAGAAATGGCAGAAACTTAAATACTTGCACGAGAATGTACGCATATGAAATAAAACCGACTACGAAAGCGTAATAGCCCCAAGATTCCCATCCAAACACCGCACTGAGCCAAACCCAACCGTTCCAGCCGGTGTAAAACATGAGTAATGTGTATACAAGTAACATAGTAAATATATTGAAATAACGAAGATTTTTCACAGCCAGCCTCCTTCTTGATTTCTTCTATTATATCTTGTTATGCACGTTTAACGTAAATATTAAGCACAATAAAAACCTCTAACTGCTAGATGCAAACCTAACAATTAGAGGTGCAATTCAAAACAAAATTACTTTTACAGATTTTCGTTATAGAAACTTGTTAATTTTTCAACTGCAATTTTTACTGGTTCTGGTTGGTCGTATAAATCATAATGACTCGCACCTTCCACAACAAGTAAATCTTTTTTCTCTGAAGCTGCTTTCTCATACAACTCGTGACCATCTTTATAAGAACTGAATGCACCTTGCTTACTGCCGACAATAATTTGCAACGGCTGTGTTAATAGTGTATCTGCTAAATGGAACGCATCAAAGCCAATTACCGATCCCATGCTCGTAAAGTTTAACTTATTTGGCGAGTTAACACTTTGCCCTCGCGGTGTTGTATAATACTCAACTGCTTCTACAATATCTATATCCGTCATACCTGCTGCCTTTAATTCCTCCTGATTTTTAGGAATCCAGTTTGTAATCATCGCTTCTGCTCCGCGTGCTTCAGCAGTACGTTGTTTACCAATCGCCTCTAACACCCCAATTGGATCAGCTTCACGATTTAATCGGCCAATATTTGCACCAACAACTGTGCCAACCGCTTTAATGCGGCGCTCTGTCATTGCGGCATTTACCGCATAACCACCGCCCGCACAAACCCCTAACACACCGATACGTTCTTCATCTACATAAGGAAGAGTAGTCAAATAATCTACCGCTGAGCGAATATCTTCAACGCGCGCAGCTGGTTCTTCCATATATCTCGGTGCACCTTCACTTTCACCTTGATAAGACGCATCAAACGCAAGCGTTACATAAGCTTGTTCTGCTAATTTCTCCGCATATAATCCTGCTGTTTGATCTTTACAGCTACTACCTGGATGCACACAAACAATCGCTGCATTTTGTTTCTTTTCCTCAGCACCTACAGGAATATTTAAAATACCTGCAACTTGTAATTTTTCTTAAAGCTCCTTGACTATTGCTCTTTTCTTCATTCCATCTCTGGGTATCATCCATCTCAAAACTTGGATTTTGAATTAGGTTTTCACCTGTCCCTAACTCCCTCGTTGTTTCAATTGGGTTTCCAAATTGATCATGTTGTTTGAAAGATGATGTATTTGCTGCTTGGTTCCACTTTTTCATATATAAAGGCCCTTAGTTTGTACAATAGAAAAAGCACACAATCCATTCACAAAAGTGAATGGATTGCGCCTTTTTATCTCACTCTATTTCATTTATTTCTTTAACTTAACCGTCGTGCTGCTTCCTCACAGCTTACCGCCTTATCTGGAGCCCAGCCAAATGTTTGTTTAAGTCAGTGCATTCTTTTGGTAGTTCCATATTTTCATTTGTTTGCTCTTTATAAGTTTTAAAAATAACATCGTATGTATCAGCTACTTTTATATGAATATACGCAACATAACCACCTAATTGATAATGATTATCAATAAAGAACAAAAAATATCATTTCCTACACAAATATGCCTTTCGTTCATTTTTAAATAGTAAATAATGTGCCGTATGAACTTTCCGTTCTAAATAATCAATAGAATACGAGCTTGATGGATCAACTAAATCACCTATCGCACCTGAAAGATGATCAATGACTTGCTGCAAAATTTCTAAGTTTTTCTTCTCACTTTCCGCGTTCATTTCATCCATAATGTCACAAATAAGATATTGAACTCTCCGCAAACGTAATTCCTTTTGCTCCACGTATATCTCCTCCTTATTAGTCATATTACGGTTTAAATATATGGGGTTATAGCTTAATCAATTCTAAAAAATACAAAGGCAACCATCTTCATCAAGATGGTTGCCCCTATTTTTATACTTGCATCGCTTTCTCTTTTAACGCTCTTCTTAACAATTTACCCGTCGTATTCTTCGGCAATTCTGTTAAAAATTCGATACTCATTGGCACTTTATATTTTGCTAAATGTAACGTGCAATAATGCATCAGTTCTTCTTCTGTTACTTGAGCTTGTTTCAGAACGACGTAAGCTCGTACTGCTTCTCCTAAGTTTTCATCAGGAACGCCAATTACGACAACTTCTGCTACAGATTCGTGTGTGTATAATACTTCTTCTACTTCACGAGGATATACGTTGTAACCACCAACTAAGACGATATCCTTTTTGCGATCAACGATATAGAAGTAACCTTCTTCATCCCTTTTCGCTAAGTCTCCTGTATATAACCAGCCGTCTTTCAATGTCGCTGCTGTATCTTCTGGTGCGTTATAGTAGCCTTTCATAACGTTAGGTCCGCGAACAATTAATTCACCGACTGCACCAACAGGTACTTCTTCCCCAAGTTCGTTCACAATTTTATTTTCTACATGCCAAATATTTGTACCGATTGACCCTGGTTTACGCGGACGATCTAGCGGGTTAAAACAAGTAACTGGTGATGCTTCTGATAAACCGTATCCTTCTGAAACGATAACGTCAAAACGTTTTTCAAAGTTTTGCAGAAGAGCAACAGGCATGGATGCACCACCTGAAATACAAAGGCGAAGCGTCTTCACATCTTCTGCGCTTGCTTCTTCGAATAAATATAAATAATTGTACATCGTCGGTACACCAGCAAAAATCGTTGGCTCATACGTACGACAAATACGGAATACTTCTTTCGGGCTAAATTTCGGTAACATTAAAATAGTCGCTCCGTTCACAATCGGTGCATTGACCGCCACTGTTAAGCAAAATACATGGAACATTGGCAGTGCCGCAACGACGCGATCAGCAGCAGTAAATTGTAAATACGACGCCACATCGTTCGCATTACTATATAAATTTTTATGTGTTAACATAGCGCCTTTCGGTTTTCCAGTCGTGCCTGAAGTGTACAGAATAACCGCTACATCTTCTTCATCTAACTCTGGGCCTTCGTAAGTTAAATCTCCAGCCCCTATCATCGTCGTAAACGTTTTCATTTTTTCGGTTTCTGTATGATTAAAATCTGATGAGGTTTCGCATATGATGATGTTTTCAAGTGAAGGAAGTCTTGTTGTAAGAGATTGTATAACAGGTAGAAGGACGTCGAGTACGATGATTGTTTTTACATCTCCATTTTGTAAAATGTAATGCATTTCGTCTGCTGTATAAATTGGATTAACTGGAATAACTGTTGCTCCAGCTTTCATTGTTCCGTATAAACCGACCAAAAAATGTGGTGAGTTTCCAACAACTAATGCGACATTGTCCCCTTTTCCAATGCCCATTGCTGCTAAATTGCTAGAAAACCTTGTGACCATTTTGTTTAATTGGTCATACGAGACCGACTGATCCATAAATATATAAGCCGGTTTATCCCCCTTCTTTTTCGCCGTTTCAGCCAAAGATTGAACGAGATTCACACAAACCCCACCTTTATAAAATTTAGAATATTTAAAAATTCTAAATTAATTATATTAAAAGAAAATTAAAGTGGCAAGTGATATTCCATTAACTGCATATACAACGATCACCTCCTGTTGACTCTCTTTGGAAGGATAAGGGAATTCTATTTATTAGCACACTATGAAACGAGTGCTAAAATCATTTCAGGATAATATGCATTCATCTTTTCTCTCAGCATTGCAAGTTCTTCTTTATTTAAGCTCGTATACTCCCCGTACAAGTTAAGAACGTCCGCTCCATCTTCATGAAAAAACAATGTAACATATAATGTCGGTAATCCGTTATTGTCCTCATCTATCGACAAGACAAGATCTGGCGTTTTATTCACTGTACTAAACGTTTCATTTCTTTTCCATTTCTTATTTTGAAACATAGTTTGTATATCATCTATCTTTCGTTTGTTATCTGTATGCGTAAAATATATAACATGATCTTTCGCTGGCTTTCCAATAGATAAAAGTGTCCGACTTGAGGAAGTTTCATCGTTACAAGCTGTCATTCCGATGACGAAGCTAAGCAGTAATACAACGTACATTACTCTTTTCATTTCGAACCGCCTCCTTTGAATATATATATTCCTTTACGAGGGGCAAATGTACTGTGATTTTATGGTGAATGAAATGATATCGACGATTTTTCGAATATATCAACCGCAACTCGAAATATATCAGCGATTTTCCAAATATATCGACCGTAACTCAACTTATATCAGCGATTTTTAAAATATATCGACTTACCGACAAAACGTGACAATCTAAGTAAAAAAAGAGGCTGCCCATTACGGTAGCCTCCCTCATTTTTAGAAGAATAAATGTAAGAAATCTTCTGTTGTAATATTACCGAAATAGCGTACGATATCTACGCCTTCTAAAGCTGCAGTGAATGCATCTTTATCAAATTGTACACCTGTTAGACGCTCTTCAATGTCATGTACATCTAGTGAACCGAAGAAGTCACCGTAAATTTTACATTCTGTTACTGTTCCTTTTTTCACTTCAAGACGAACATCAACTTGTCCAACTGGGAAGCGGTGTGAATGTTGTAAGTTGAACTTCGGAGATTTTCCGTAGTTCCAATCCCAATTTTGGTAGCGCTCTTCAGATAGTTTATGGATTTCTTTCCAATCATTTTCTGTTAATTCGTACGTTGGAATTTCTGTTTCCCCTTCGAAAATTGTTTCTAGAAGAAGTTGTCTAAACTCTTCTGTCGTCATTTTTTCGTTTAAGAACTCTGTAATGTTCGCAACGCGGCTACGGATTGATTTGATTCCTTTTGATTGGATCTTATCCATTTTTACTTTTAATGCTGATACGACGTGATCGATTTCAGAGTCAAATAGTAACGTACCGTGACTGAACATACGACCTTTCGTTGAGAACTGCGCGTTACCTGAAATTTTTCTACCTTCAGCTAAAATGTCGTTACGACCACTTAGTTCTGCATTTACGCCTAATTTACCAAGCGCTTTCGTTACAGGCTCTGTGAATTTTTTAAAGTTGCTGAAACTGTCTCCATCATCTTTCGTAATAAAGCTGAAGTTTAAGTTTCCTAAATCATGATATACTGCGCCTCCGCCTGATAGACGACGAACGACATGAATACCTTGTTCTTTTACGTAATCTGCATTAATTTCTTCTACTGTGTTTTGGTTTTTACCAATGATAATAGAAGGTTCGTTAATGTAGAACAGTAAATATGTTTCGTTAATATCTAAATTCTTCACACAATATTCTTCAATTGCTAAGTTTATTCTAGGATCTGTAATTCCTTTATTATCAATAAATAACATCGTATCACCTCATGAGTTCCATACGTAGCCACTATGCGCTAGCGTAATATGGCCACTGAAAATTTGTTTTGCTTCTGCTACTAAATCAGATGTGTTGCCTGTATGCGGTAAGTGCGTTAATAAAAGTTCTTTTACATTTGCATCTTTCGCAATACTTGCTACTTCTGTACTATTCATATGCCCTGCTTTTGCCGCTTCTTGATGTGCATACATATTACACTCACAAATGAAAAGATCAGCATCTTTTGTGAATGGAATAAATTCAGGAATATAACTGGAATCTGCGCTATATACTACAGCGTCACTACCAGCTGTAATACGCATCGCAAAGCATGTAACAGGATGAACAGTTTTTAAGAATGAAATCGAGAACGGTCCAACTTGAAGTGTTTCTTCTGGGTTGTACGCGATTCCTTTCGTATGTGGTTCATGCGTTAAAGAATGGAATCCATTCTCGTCAAACGTATGACCGTATATTGGTAATTCCGGTAGTTGCCCCTTCGCCCCGCTCATAATTAATCTCGCATATTGCAATACCCCAATGTCTGCAACATGATCGTGATGATAATGCGAAAGTACAACTGCATCTATATCAGATGGTGTTATATATTTTTGAATCTGTGCTAGTACACCACTACCACAGTCTACAAGTAAACGAAAACCATCGTGTTCAAACAAATACCCCGACGTTGCTTCTCCCGCTTCTGGAAAGCCGCCCCAAAAGCCGACAACAGTCATTTTCATATGTATCCATCCTTTCTAAAACCGAGTAGAAATGCATGTTTCACTTACATCCTACATTGTTAACTATAATCCATTTCCTAAACTTTTTCATTAATTTTCAATTTTGTTATAAAACAGTTGTTGACTTTTGTTTTTTGTACTAATACAATGATAGTAAGAAATGGAAATGGAGGGATTGACATGATCGATCAACCAATGGAGTTTTTCAGAAATTTACCGACGAAAACTTGTGCGCACTGCGGGAAAGAAATTGATGAACAGCACGAAGCGTACCATAACAAATGTGATGACTGCGTTCACGAAGAATAGTAGTTTATGAACATAAAAAAACCTAGCAGACATAGTCTACTAGGCTAATAACATCGTATCTTTCTTCATCGTTGAACCTTTCACCAAGAGCTCCAGTTCAAACTCATACAATTCTTTTTGTCGATAATTTTTCGTATGGATTTTATCCATCATCAGGTCGACAACTTTTCGGGCCATCTCATCGATTGGCTGTTCAATTGTCGTAATACCTGGCTCTGTAATCTGTGATAATATTTGATTATCAAAACCGATAACAGCGAGATCATCTGGAATGCTCCAGTCATGGCGTTTTGCCTCTGAAATAATTCCAGCTGCAACCTCGTCGCCTCCTGCCAAAATCGCGGTAGGATTTTTTTTGTCTTTTAATACTTCATGGAATATTCTCTTTCCATCGTCCCAAGAGAAAGCGTTTTCAAGAAAATCGATCGCTTCTACTTGGCGGCTCTTCTCTGTTATGGCACGTAAAAAGCCCATTTTTCGCTGTTGGCTAACCACTTTGGTTTCGTTTCCACGGCAAAAAATAAGATTACGATATCCTTGTTCTAACACATGCTTAGCAGCTATGTATGCTCCTTGTGCATGATCAAACTTCACTGTTGGAACATTTGCTTCCTCAATATATTCATTACATAACACGATTGGACCGTGCTGTAAGTATGGCTCTACATCTTCCCACGGATTTTCTAGTGAACATAGAATAATCCCATCTACTTGTTTCGTAGATAATAATTGTAAATACTCCATCTCTTTTTCCGGTAAATATCTTGTTTGACAAATAATCAGTTTATATTTATGTTCAGAAGCAGCAATCTCGATTGCTTCGATAAATCTACTGAAGAAAGGATTTGTAATCCTTGGAACTAGCACCGCAATTGTTTCCGTCTTTTGTTTACGAAGCCTTCTCGCCGCAGAATTAGGAACGAAGCCTAAATGCTTCATTGCTAATTGAACCCTTTTTTTCTTCTCATCTGAAACATATGGATGATTATTAATCACCCTAGAAACCGTTGTCCTTGATAACCCCGCTAATTTCGCCACGTCCTCTATAGTCGACACGAAATTCTCCCCCTTTGCATGAAAACGTTTTCTTAAATTGATTATATAGTATATTATTGGAAACTGCAATATGGGTTGTTATGATTTTACTATATTAATATTATACATAGGGAAAAGTCTGTTAATGGGAGGAGAGTTTATACTGCTTTTAGAAGTTTACAGTAGGCATATTTATAAAAGATACAGGGGGATATTTCATGAATCGGACGGATCGTTTATTAGCTATATTAATTGAATTACAAAGAAGACAAACTGTTACAGCACAAAGCTTAGCTGAAAAATTTGAGACAAGTATAAGAACGATTTATAGAGATATGGATGCACTTAGTGAATCTGGCGTCCCACTTTTCGCCATGCCTGGCCAAGGTTATTCATTAATGGATGGTTATTTCTTACCACCCATTCAGCTTACGTCTGAAGAGGCTGTTACTCTTTTATTAGGCGGTGATTATATCGAGAAAACTTTCACTTCTTCTTTCTCTGTCCACGCAAAATCAGCAAAAGAGAAACTTGAGGTCGTCCTCCCTACTGATCAACAAAAGAAAGCCCGAGAGTTACGAGGGACTTTCCGTTTCCTTTCTCCTATATTTTCACACAAACAATCTGAACAAGAAAAACTTGAAAAACAACTTATCCTGTTGCAAGAATCTATCCAAAAAGAACAGGCTATCTCTTTTTCTTATCGTAAACCAAGAGAAACTACAAAAATAAAACGGACCGTTCATCCTTACGGTTTAGTCAATATTTCAGGAATTTGGTACATCGTTGCTCATTGTGTACTTCGAGAACAAATACGTAATTTTCGCTTAGATCGAATGGAGGAATTACAGCAAGTACAAGAATTCTTTACAAAACCCGAAGACTTTTCTTTGCAAGAATATCAGCCTGAAAGCAACCGTACTGTGATGATTCATTTATTATTCCCAGCCCATATTGCACATAAAATTATTGAATCACGATACTTCTTCATAGATTCATACGAGCATAGAGACAATGGTTTTCACGTCTTTTTGAAATCGAGAAACATAGACGAAGTATTTCAATGGGTATTAAGCTGGGGAAGCCAAGTGCAAGTACTTGAACCAAACGTTCTATCTGAGAAAATTCATGATGAAGCAAAGAAAATGTTAAAACTTTAATTGTTGCATTTCACTACTGACATAATGTTGTCAGCATTACTTCTTTATAGTAGGGAGTAACAAATACATTTTCATAAAAAGGAGTTAGTGATATGAAGAAATTTGAAGAGTTAGCAACGTACTACATAGAGGAATTAGAAAAGTACTCTATAGAACAATTTAGGATGAAGCCTTCTCATGAGGTATGGTCTCTCGGTCAAATGTATAATCACTTAATTTCAGCTACACGCATGCAGTTAGATGCAATCTCAAAATGCACAACTGAATTGCCTTCTGTAACTAACAAGAAAACAGATATGGGAGAAAAGGTATATATGATGGGATCTTTCCCAGACATAAAAATCAAATTACCAGATCATCCTGGATATACGCCTGAAAATCCAGCTAATAAAGAAGACGTACAGAAACAGCTTCTAGAATTAATTACAATTGTTAAAAACATTGAGCCAACACTTTCTTCTATCCCTAGTGATTGTAAAGTCGAACATCCTGGGCTTGGTTACTTACATGCAGCAGAATGGTTCCAGCTTATTTCTATGCATTTCGCACATCATCTTCGTCAGAAAGAGCGATTGGAACTTAAGGTTTGCTAAGTGTAAACCTTCCACTAAAAAGAGACTGCCAATATTGGCAGTCTTTTCAATAAAATATGCAACGTCTATAGGATAACTCATAAAGTCTCACTGGCTATCAATAGAAAACTCCCTTATTTTATTCAATATAAAGCCCCATCAATACGTCATCTCCATAAGATCCATCTTCATATTTAATTTGCTTTATTTGTCTTCCTTCTTCTATAAATCCCATACGTTTATATACCTTAATCGCCCTATCATTAATAGAAACTACGCCTAAGCAGATTTTCTCTAAACCTTCCTGTCCTTTAGCCCAGCTAATAAGAAATTCAATTAGTTTCGTACCAATGCCTTGATTACAGTACGCCTCTCTAATCCCCATTCCCATTGTACCTGCATGTCGTAGACGTTCTAGTTCGTAGCGGTTGAAAATTAAAAAGCCAACGACCTTACTATCTACTTCATAAACGATATAAAGATTCCCTTTTTTATTGCCTTTCCGTATCTTTTCTTTTTCTGCATCAATATCATTTGGTAATTGATTTGGAGATACTATAAAAAACTTTGTAGTAGTTTCCGATAATATAATTTCTTTTCTGATATCTATAATTGATTCTGCATCAATCTCTTTTGCTAATCGTATCACTGAATCACCTCTTACCTTTTTCCTAAAAAGTAATATTTAAACTATAAAATACTCAATATGCAATATTACATATTGAGAACCTTTTCACTTTTGATACAATATTTTTAAGTCTATATAAAAGGAATGTACACAATGAATCCAATCTTAACAGCTACAAAACAACTATTACATAAAGAAGAAAAGATTTTATCAACTTTAAATTGTTCACTTACTGGCTATATTATGACACATAATGTTCCGTATCCTGGCATGCTACTGGCTACTAATAGAAGGCTTCTCTTTCATGGACAATCTAAAAATACATTCATTGCCGAATTTAAGTATGAAAAAATTGAATCTATAGAAACGAAGAGAAGAATCTTTGATAAAAAAATAATATTTTACTATGAAGATGAATATATAACGCTTGGATATATTACAAGTTCAAATGTTGAAGAGTTCATAGACTTACTACAAAGAAACTGCAACACTAACACAGACTCATAATCAGTGGGGGATCTCCCCCGCTGATTCATTATGTTAACTCCTCCCACTTCGTCCAAACTTCTCTCCCGTTTATATGGTACATATTATCCTCTCGCTCCATAAACCCGTGTACAATAAACTCGCGTCTAATTGTACAAAAATCATCGTGATATTGCTTTATGAATGTATTCATTTCTTTTTCCGTATATTGATTTTCAGCGTTTAATTTGCTAATTAAATGCTCCAACAATACTAGTTTTTTCTTCTTTTGGCCTGGAATCGATTTTAAGCGGTCCTCTTTATCGAAAAAGTTACGAATCGTCGTATCTCTGAATTTGATTTCATTTTCGGTCATGTTGTTATCCCCCATCGGTTTTTATGTAATACAACTTTATTGTTTGTCCTTACCATTCTTCTTCATTCTTTCACTTACAACATCCATAAAGTAATATCCGCTAATTAGCACATAGTAAACTAAAAGTATTCCTAGTGCATCTTTCATATTTATATATTTTTCTTTATGAAACAAGATAGGTGAAAGGGCGTAAACAAGAAAGATGATTAGCGGATTTAAGATAAAATAAAAAGTAAGATTTCCTTTCATCATATCAACTCCTATGTACTATACTTCTGTTCAAATGGTTGCAATTCCTGTCCTTTTATTTAGCCCTACATATGAAATATGGTAAAATTAAGGAGATGGAGGGTTACAAATGACATTTCACTCTAAAATGGATACATTCTTCTTATCTATCATCAGTTTCGCTATTTTCACCACTGGCGCTGTAACAATACTTCCTCTCATATTTGATGATGAGGCTACTACAACAGATGCATACATTCTACTATCTATTTTCTTTCTATCTTCTGGTTTCCTATTATGGTGCTCCTTTTCAATTACATATACATTCTATGAAGATTACTTATTCATAAAAGGTGGCCCATTTCGAAGTAAGATTCCGTACGGTCATATAACGAAAATCTCAAAAACAGATAACATTTTAGTTGGGTATCGTATTCTCTCTTCGAAAGATTGTTATGAGATTTTTTACACATCGGAGGTTTTGGGAAGTGTAAAAATCTCACCGAAAGATCCCGAAAGATTTGTAAGCGAACTAAAGAAAAGATGCTCCTTTGGAAGTAATAACAACGATGAGTAATATTCAAAAGACCATACACCAAATATGCAATGTTGCATATTTGGTGTATGGTCTTTCTCGATATAATAATATCTTTATAGAATGTATTTCAAATAAACTAAAAATGGTAAATTATGTTATAATTAAATTATACATACTTTGGAGGATACATAGTGAAAAAAGCTATTATAGTAGTAAGCATTCTATATCTTATTTTAACCGTACATACAGGAGCTGTTCTTTTAGGAAAAGAAGATTATAGAAGTGCTATCAATACATTAAAAGAAACGAAAGAAGTCACTTCATTTCAATCTGCAAAAGACGGTGTGATTTTATTAAAAGGAGCATTAACTACTGCGCAACCTATTACAGAGGAAAAACTTCAAAATAAAGAATTCGCACTCCTTGAAATTAATACGTATAAACGACGAAAAGCAAATTGGATAAACATTGATACAGAGCAACATATTGCAAAGCAGCTCTTACTAAACAATGAGGTTCTTCCTGCATTAAAAGAAATCCGTTTTTCGATGGAACCAATTACACTGTCAGGAAAAGATATTTCCATCGAAGATTACTCACTAAAAAAGGACGATACTCAATTAACAATTAAAAGTAAAGGATACCGATATACGGGAATAGAAAACAAATCAGACACTCTTATTTTTGGCATAAAAAAGGGGGATACCCTTGAAGGGTATAGTGGTTCTGAAATTCTAATAGGAAAAACAAAAGAGGACATTGCTAGTAATATGAAACTATATACTTTTGCTGAAAAATATGGTCCATTTGTGTGGATTGTAGCTACAATTATTCTTATAAGTATTGTTATATACTTGTTCCGTAAAAACAGAAAAACAAATGAACTTTCTCAACCAATAAAACAAAACTAATAAAAAAGCACCGAAAAGGTGCTTTTTTCTACGCTTCAATCGATTGATTTTCCGCAATATTTCTAAATTGTCGTTTGTGCATCCAAGTTAAGGATGCAATTGTTCCAAGTGATAATACAACAATGAAAATCATGAGCACCCCTACGTTTTGCCACATGAAATTAAAGTCTCCGCTTGATACGACTGCTTTCAATCCTGATACAGAGTATGTCATCGGTAACCAAGCATTGAATGGTTGTAAAAGCTTCGGAATCAATTCTAGTGGGAATGTTCCAGCACTTGTTGTAAGCTGAATAATTAATGTGATGATGGCGATGAAACGCCCTGCATCACCAAATGCCGTTACTAAACATTGAATTAATGCGATAAATGCTAAACTTGTAACGATGCTAAAGAGTATGAAATACGGAATACTTTGTACTTCTACACCTAAGCCGAATAGTAATATAATATCTGCTACAATCGCTTGAATAATACCGACTGATAGTAGTACGCCGAACTTACTAATAAACCAACTAAATCCTGATTTCGGAACGCCAACTGTATCACGTAATGGATAAACAATAGATAATAGTAATGCCCCAACAAATAAACCGAGTGATAAAAAGTACGGTGTAAATCCAGTTCCGTAGTTAGGAACTTCCGCCATTTTCTCCGTCTTCACTTTTACAGGACTTGCAAACATATCATACGTTTTATCCGTCCCTTTCACTTCACCAGTTTTCTCTGCTCCTTCGCCAAGTTTCTCAGCAAGTTCACCGGAACCATCATTTACTTTTACGAGGCCGTCCGTTACTTTTCCGGAGCCGTCTGCTAGTTTATTTACGCCGTCGATTAGCTGGGTTGAGCCGGTTGACATTTTATTTAGGCCACCATTTAGAGTACCCAAGCCAGTTGTTACTTGATTAGATCCATCTGCTAATTGATTTACTCCACCTGCCATTTGGTTTGCTCCTACAGATAATGATCCTAAACCACCTGTTACTTGGCTTGAACCTTCTGCTAATTGATTTACTCCACCTGCCATTTGGTTTGCTCCTGCAGATAATGTTCCTAAACCGCCTGTTACTTGGCTTGATCCATTTGCTAATTGATTTACACCACCTGCCATTTGATTTGCTCCTGCAGATAATGTGTCTAAGCCGCTTGTTACTTTACCCGAACCATCTGCTAATTGATTTATCGCATCAATTAATTGACCGGATTCGTTTTTAAATTTATTTGCGCCTTCTTTAGCAGTATTTAACTTTGCACCAAACCCTTGAAACTTTTCAACAAACCCTTTTTGTGCACTGGATAATTGATCAATACCAACAGTTAAAGATTTTAATTCCGCTGGATTCGGTAGTTTGCTTTGCCCATCACCTGTTTTTTGATTTATTTCACCTTTTAATTGTTTTACTTCTTCATTTAATTTATTTGTTCCACCCGCTACTCCAGCAGCTTTTTGCTGAACTGTCGCTGTATTTTTTACAGCATTTGTTATGAATGGTTGTAACTGCTCTTGATACTCTTTTGGTAAACTTTCAATTTGCTTTTGTAAATTCGCTACATCTTGCGCTGCATTTTTTGCATCTCCTGCTGTTGATTGCGTAAGTTCATTTAACTGATTTACATTCGCCCCAGCTCCATCTATTTTCTCATTTACTGTATTCAATATAGAAGGGCCTTTTGACTGCATTTCCTCTAAAGCTGCAGCAGAACTTTTCACTTTACTATTTAAATCTTGCAAACCTTTTTCAATTTTTTGAGAGGCTTCCTCTAATTGTCTTTGCCCCCCAACCAGTTGTTCCATACCATTTGATAGATCCGTTGTTCCTGTTTTTAATTCACCGGATTTACTTACTAATTTGTTCAAACCACCGGTCACTTTCTCAGATCCATCATGTAATTCACCAATTCCTTTTTGCATTTCACCCGTTTTGCTATTTAACGTATTTAAACCGTTCGTTACTTTTCCGGAGCCATCTACTAATTTTCCGATACCTGTTTGCATTTCACTTGTTTTACTATTTAACGTATTTAAACCGTTCGTTACTTTTCCGGAGCCGTCTACTAATTTCCCAATACCTATCTGCATTTCACCTGTTTTGCTATTTAGCGTATTTAAACCGTTTGTTACATTGCCTGATCCATCTACTAATTTATTAGATCCATCTGCTAATTTCCCAACTCCATCCTTCATCTCTCCAGACTTCCCTTGAAGTGTATGAAGGCCATCCGTCACTTTACTTGAACCATCATGTAGCTCACTTGATCCGTCGTGTAGTTTGTTTGCTCCTTCCGCCCCATCTGCTAATCCTTTTGAGACGTCTTGAATGGAATCAAACATTTTCTCTGCATATGTTTTCGTTAACGTACTTGATACTTCACCTTTAATTTTTTCAATCGCTGTTCCGCCAATTTGTGAAGATAAGAAGTTTAAACTTTCATTTGGAATGTATTCTAAGTTTAATGGTTTTGGATCATCTTTTAATAACGTTGTAGCATTACTTGAGAAGTCATCTGGAATGCGTACTAACATGTAATACTTTCTACCTTCCATTCCTTTTTTCGCTTCTTTTTCACTTACAAATTCCCATTTGAAACTTGTATTGTCTTTTAAATTATCAACGAGTCCTTTTCCGACCTCAATTGGTTTCCCATCAAATACTGCACCTTTATCTAAATTGACTACCGCCACTGGCAAATCATCTAACTGTTTATACGGATCCCAAAAGGCCCATAAAAACATACCTGCATATAAAATTGGTACGAATAAAACTGCGATAATTGGAATTAATATTTTTTTACTTTTTATAATTTCAGTAAACTCTTTACGAAGTAACTGATTCCATTTCATCATTTCTCCCCCTTTTCTAAATGACCGAATCGTTCATTCGGTCATTTTCTCCCAAATAAAAAGGCTATACCTATTCATACATATGCCTTATCCCCGAATTTATACTATGCAACTGTTTCTTCATATGAAGTGAATATTTCTATTATCCCTCCCTAAAATAAATGTATGACCAAATTGTTCAAGTGGTCACTTTTTATAATAATAAAAGGATTATCTTAGTTTGACAATCCTTTTAATAAATAAAGTTCGAATAATTCTGCGATTTTTTCTTTTTCTAGCGGTTCATGATTTTTTTCCCAATCAAAAATAAGCGATACGTATAAGCGAAGCATAATAAATGCTGTAATTTCTGGATCACATTTGCTAATCTCACCTTTTTCAATCGCAATCTTTAAATACGATTGAATGACAGAAACAATTTCCACATCTACTTGTTGCATCACTTCTTGTACTTCTTTCGTTCCCATATCGCGCTCTTCTTGAATTAACTTAATCATGAGCTGATGTTCTTTTCTGAATTCTAATATGCTATATAATGCTCTATGTACATTTTCAAAAAATGAAACATCTGAACGAATTGCATTTTCTGCAACTTGCTTCATTTCTGTAATTAAATTAGAAATAATTTCGCCAAATAGCTCTTCTTTATTTTTGAAAAAAGTATAAATCGTTCCTTTTCCTACATTCGCTAACTTCGCTACTTGATCCATCGTTGTTGCTTTATAACCGAACGCTGAAAAAGACTTTGTTGCAGCTTCAATAATAGAACGTTTTCGATCTATCGCCACATCGTCACCTCCAAAAATGACCAATTGGATAATATAGTCAATCAGTACATCTTTGATATTACCACACGCTTACATTCTATACAAGTTCTCTTTTTTATTATTTCCAGTATAAAAAATTCCAGTCAGTGTATATCATACTGTCCATAGTGTATCAAAAAGAATGCTTATATGGAAAGCAAGAATATATTCATAATAATTGCTGGCTAGATCCCACTAGAAATTCAATAAAATAGACAGTGTTCTTAAAACAAAAGTTTTAAGAACACTGTCTTTTATTTTGACATAGAAAGTAATATTTTCTCCATCTCTTTCTTAGTTAGATCATCATCAATTATCTCTTCGTATATCTTTGTATCTCTTGTAAAAATATCATTTACTATGACAATTTGATAATCACTATTCTTACCTTGTGCTGGTACAAACATTTTGAGTCCTTTTAACTTACTCTCTCCTTGAGAATATTTATTATAGACCATTTCTTTCCCGTCTAAACTATAACTTTCTAGATTCTCGTCTCCAGGCATCATGTAGTGTAGTGGATCCTTGCCACCATTAACATTACCATCCATATACATCCTTGACTGGTAAATTGTAAAACCATATTTTCCTTTTGTATATTCTGATTTAATAACTAATTCTACATCTCTTCCAAAATATGAATCGGCCCATTCTCTCTTTAATTCATAACCTTCAGGTATATAAGTTGGCTTCTTAATTTGATACGGTACATGTTCTTTTGCTTCTTCCATAGTATATGTTAAAGACTTCTGCAATTTATCATCAAAAGGTTTTAATTTCTTCTGAATACTAGCTAGTCTTTCTTGATCAGGTTTATTCAAGCGTTTAAGATTCATTTCCTTTGTATCTCCATCATAATTCTCAGGCACATTTTTCTTAACCATTGCTTTTTTCTGAATTTCCCTAGCCTCTTTAAATAATTGGACATATTGTTCAAATTCTTTTTTTGTAAAATTCTTTTCTGCCAAATACAAAAAATCTGTATCTCTTTTATATGACTTTATCGACATACCCCATTCTCTACTTGCATTCTCTGGTGTACCATATACTGTTTCTATCGCTTTTTCAAATGCCGCTTTAGATTGCTTGTTTTCTACAACCTTTTCCTTCTGTCTTTCATCTCCCTCGGTTATCCTTGCATTCAATAAGAATCCCCCTGCTATAACTGCTATAGCAATAACTCCAAGTAAAGACAGACGATACGATTTCTTTTGGAACTTTTTAATCATAACGATTCTCCTTTTTAGTGTTCGTTTATTTCTGCTTAAATTTGCTAGGCTTGGTACTTGATAGGAATAGTGTTCTAAAAGGGTAATAATTGTATGACCGTATGCAATTTGCTCCTCTTTATCTATAAACGTAAGCGCATATGCATCGCAGGCTAATTCTTGATCTTCTCGCATACAGAAATAGGCGTACCAAAGAATAGGATTGAACCAATTTAATAAGATTAAACTGTACATAATCCAATTTACAGCTACATCGCTTCTTTTAATATGAGCTAACTCATGGTAAAAGACATATTGTAATTGTTGCTCATTTAATGCTTTCATATGTTTTTTTGATAGTAATACTTTCGGGCGGAAGAAACTAAACACAGTTGGACTCGCAATCTTTCCTGCAAGGCGTAATGAAACTGCCTTCTTCATTTTCATAGACTGCTTACAGCGATTAAACGCTGTAACGACCTGTTCATCCGTAATATCTGGTTGTTTCTTTATGTAAGAATATAAACGTCTATTTGTAATAAACGTGATGACTGCTAATACGATTACTCCAGCTAACCAAACATATAGAGCAATTTTGTATAAAGAAAGTGGAGTCTGTTGTTCCGCACTCGCGTTTACTTCAGGTTCACGATTCTTTGTCACAGTTTCAGAATTTGATTCTAATTCCACTGTCTGTTTCATCTCGTTATTCACTGTATTCTCAGGTGAAGATGTATTTTTTTGAATAACTTCTGATACACTAGAACTATAGGAAAATAATGAATAAATGCTATAAGAGCTATCTGGTGACCACGGTAAAAGTAGTCGTATCATTAGTACGATCCACAGCATATATTGCCACCGGGGCGTTAACTTATTTCTAAATAGCACTTTTATACATAAAATAAATCCAACTAATATACTGGCCATAAGTGACGTTTCTATAAGCCAATCAAATAAATGAGGAAGGTATACATTTATAAGCATGTCTATCATCGTTATCTATCCTTCCTCTTATTCTCCTCTGTCTTTTCATCTAAAATGCGTTTCAGTTCATTAATATCATCTGAAGACAATTTTTCCTCTTTTAAGAAATTAACAAGTAATGGCTTGAACGCTGCGCCGCAAAAACGCTTTAGCAAAGATTTCGTTTCAACTTGTAAATAATTATCTTGTGATACTAACGGATAATAAGCATACATACGCCCTTTATCTTGATGGTAAGAAACGGCTTCCTTTTGTACTAACCGATTAATTAATGTGCGAATTGTTTTCGGTTTCCAGTCCATTGCATCTTCTAGTTCTTCTATAATTTCATTCGCTGTTTGTGGAGAATTAGACCAAAGTACTTTCATAATTTCTAATTCAGCTTCAGATATTTTAGGTAATTGATTTGTCATAATATATTTCACTCCTCCGTATTACATTTGTAATCTACAATTAAGATTACAAATGTAATACTTAATTGTCAACCATATTTTAGAAAATACAATTTCTGTTAAACCTTACTTAACGACAACGAATTTCCCTTTTTTCAAATAATCAAATAAAAAAACAAGAAAATCTTTACATTTAATAGTAATATAGAAAATAGACAAGTTTATCAAAATAGTGGAGGCTTTTTCAGTCATGATGCGTGCGCTTCGTTTAAATATAAAGCAAGCTTTTTGTAATCGTGTTTCTTTAATTATTATGTTTAGTGGATTCGTTCTTATTTGTATTTATCACTATTATTATGTACTTCGTTATTTAGGAGACGCAGCGAATGGTCCTATATCAACAGATATGAAATGGATCGGATTTCGCGACAATGAAATGGATGTTTATTTATTATTAATGCCCGTTATTGCGAGTTTCCCCTTTAGTACAAGCTACAATTCGGATAAATCAGATGGTTTTAAACCGTTCGTGAGTAAAGGGATTTCTTTCTTTCCTTATTCAGTAACGAAATATATCGTTACGTTTTTTTGCGGAGGATTTCTTTATACACTTCCATTCATCTTATCGTTATTATTTTGCAAATTAACCATTCCAGACGGAGCACCTACGGCTGGTTCAGGTATCATAAATGATGATGGGATGTTCGCAAACCTATATTTAGATGCACCTCTCGCTTACATTACTGTATATATCGGAATTAATTTTTTATTTGCAGGTTTAATGGCCCTTTTAGGACTTGCTGCATCTGTATGGTCACAAAAAGACTATATGGCGATTCTCTTTCCATTTGCAGTTGCCTCCATTCCGTACGTCCTGCTAAATACAATATTCCCTACAATAGGCGGAGCACCTTTTCATTTATATGACCCAAAGCAACCATTACAAGGCATGTCACCGTACATTTTAACGATGCAATGTACCTTCTTCCTTCTCGTTAGCTTATTCATGTATATACAAGGAGTAAAGCGGGATAGAAAAAAATATAGAAGAAGACTGCAAAAAAGAGATCGGTGTAGAAAAGCGTTTCAAGCAATTTCAGACTAAATGGTTGAACGAATAAGAGCGTAATTTCCTAAGTTAGGGAATTACGCTCTTATTCTCATTACTCATATAATCAGCTTCCCCTTTACGGTGTCCCTGCCAATCCCCATAAAATAACGAACAACGCAAAATAAATCGCTTTAATACCTACAACTGAACATAATAAAATAATTGCATATTTACTTAATTCTCTTCTTGCACCTATTAAAGTAAAAATGACTGCCAAACTAAATGTTATATAGGACGATGCTGTATGTATTAAGTTATACGTGATATCTAAATTTTGAGTAAGTCCTGTTACCTCAGCTACAAATTGGAACATGACGATTATACTAAATAAAATTGCTAACTGATTCATTAATTTTCCATTTATTTGTGCTGGCATCGTTGCCCCCCTCACAAAGTCTGAATGTTCAATTAATTTTATCACTAGATTACATAAAAAGGAATCACCTCTTTATACCATTCTATGACGCTACAAAAACAAAAAAGAACGCTTAGTTCCCTAAGCGTTCCCCTCATTTAAGAAGCTTTCTTCAAATCAATTTGAGCAAGTACCGGATCATGGTCACTTACACGTCCGTGCTCTTTCATAATGTTTGAGTTTAAGTGCACTGGGTCTACAATTGTGTGTGGTGCGATGTTGTTTGTTACTAAAATATGATCTAACACTTGTGCATTTCCTTCATGAATGTACGTGTAGCGGTTCTCTTTCGGCACTGTGTTTAACATATTTTTTAAGTTTGTTCCTTCTAGTGCTTTTAATGGTTTAGCAAACTCAAAATCGTTCATATCCCCTAACACAACAACTGGTGCATTCGTGTTCTTTTTCTGAATTCCTTGTACGAATTGGTTTACTTCTTGCGCTAACTGAATTCGTTTTTCTTCACTCTTTAATACGAGCGGCTGCACCTTTCCAAATGGCGTTGCATCTCCTATTTTTGAGTTTAAGTGATTTGCAACGACAACAACGTTTTGTCCTTGGAACGTAAATTCTGCCGCAAGCGGTTTACGTGTACTTTCAAATAATGGATTTTCGTCTCCAATGCGAACAACATTTTTATCAAGTAACTTCGGTACTGCTGCTAATTTCACACGTGATGGGTTGTAGAAGAAGCCAACGCGAATATTCGCTCCTGGTGCTCCTCCGTCTAGATTATTATGCGGAGCAATTTCTACATACTCATACTTTGGTCCGCGAATCTCTAGAACTGCATCAATGATACGTTTTGCGCTTAAAGAAGCATCTGTTGTACCATCATTAATCGTTCCGTTATTATCTTGCATTTCCTCTACACCGATAATATCTGGCATTTTTAAATTGTATTTAATAGAATACGCTAACGCTTTTACTTTTTCATCTGTTGTTTCTTTTTTATTCGCCGAGAAGTTTTCAATGTTATATGTAGCAACTGTTAACTTATCAAGACGAGGCTGAATATTTGCGCCTACTTGCTTAAATCCACCGTCCACTACAGATGGTAATTCCGTTATTGGCGAAATGCGGAACGAACCGTAATCATATCCGACTACACCTGTTATATCTCCAGTGAAAGTATCTCCTACTTTTGCCACATAATCACGAGGTACTTTGACAGAAAGACGCTCTGGGTTTAATTGATTGTCATCTAATACAGGTGTGCCGTATTTTGTTACGACTTTATTTCCGCCATTTTCTACTGTTACATATAAATTTCCGTTTTTCTGAGGTGCAATAATTTTTGGCGTTGGCATCGTAACGCGCATACCTTCTATACTTTCATAAAAGTCGATTGCATCTTCATTTGGATCAAATAAACCGAATGCATCATTATCGATAATTTGATCTGGGATTTTCACACCGTTTTCTCCAAGTACAATCGGTGCTGGTAAAGGTTGATCTTTTGCAATTACAGCAACGCGGCTCGCCTTAATTTCCGTCGTCGTTAAATCTGTGTCAAACCTTTCTGCATATCCTGGACCAACATATTCTTCTACTTCTCCATCAACTTGAATTAGGTCCCCTACCGCTACATTCGCATCTTTTTTGTACACATAAATACCTTCTGAAGTAGCTGGATCATTATCCGGCTGATTATCTTCTATATAAAAACCATTTTTATCAAGCGTTGTTACAACGCCTTCCACATTGTATACTTTCTTCCCTTTGTAAGGAGAAATATGTGATTTTCCTTGAATATCATGAATACGTACTGGTTCATTATTTACGATAATAAATGAAAATGTTGAAATCGCTGAAGAAGTAAGCCCTTCTTTCTCTGCGATTGCTTTAATTACACTATTTTCATTCACTACAATTTGTCCGTTATAACGAACACTCTTATTTGTAGGATTAGAGCCATCTAACGTATAGTAGATTGTTGCTCCTTCTGTATTCGTTGTTAATGTTACCGCTGTTCCCTTCGCAACTTCTCCGCCACCTGGTAAAGCTACTACATCGCTAACACGGTTTTGTCCTTCCCCTTGAAACTTATGAGCTGTTACTGATTTTAAACCTGGGCTACTAAAATATAATTCAAGCGTCCCTGTTAAACTAACTTTCTTCCCGATATTTTCAGGATGATCTTTCACATTTACTGCCGCTCTCACATCGCCTTTTGGCAACTGAACAGGCATGATTTTGTCTGGATTCGTTTCATTTGGCGAATCCGCAATTGCTACGTTTGTATCATCAAACTTAGCCGGATCTTTCGTGTATTTAGAAGGACTTTGCGTATATCCGACAATATATCCTTCCACTATCCCCTTCGTTTTACCTTGCTGCTTAAATACTTGAATTGCTTTTTCTACTGACATAGAAGTCGTTTCTTCTGCTTGTACTAAAGTTCCAGTAAATGAAAGCAATAGTATAAATGATAAAAAGACACTTAACAATTTCTTCACAGCCATTTTCCTCTCTCTATTTCATATTTTTCCAACATGTCTATCATAACAAATGATTCGTTATATAGAACCATACTTCGACAAGTTTTACAAAAAATTTATTTAATTTACAAGCTTTCAAACTATAATACAAAATAATAATTTTACACCTTCTAAGAATGCACTCTATAATGTTAGAGAGAGAAAACAGAAAATATCGAAATTTTATTGGCATGTAAAATGGATTCATTTGAATAGGAGTGATTGGATGGAAGTGCAAACAGAAACATACCGCGCAGCTATGAATGGAACATTAGAACGTCATTTTTCAGATATGATTGCCGTTATACCAACTAGAATCACAATTGAGCAGTTAAAACAGCGGTTAGAAACGATCGCTACTAAAGTTGACGAATTGAAAATTGTTTATAGTGATGAGACAAGCATTATTGTTGAGTTGCATATGGATGAAACAATCATACCGTATGAACTGCATATTGATGAGGCGAATGACCCAGAAGAATATAAAATGTACAATAAACAAGATTCTACAATCGTAGATCGTCATTTTGAAGATGCTGCTTATGGTACTGAAATTTTCACTCGTACGCTATTTGTAGGCGATGTGCTGGACTGCTTTTTCCAGCAGTTACAGTTTTTATGGAACCTAGCTCCAGACTTGTTATTTGTAATCGATTCAAGTGCCGCAATGAAAGTGATATCTAGAAGCTATATTGAATATCACGTTGAAAATGAATTGTTGCCTGACATTCCTGATTTATACGTTATTCATTCTGTTTATGAAGACGGTAAAGACGGTGAGCCTACGCAATATTGGTTTCATACACATGGCCTTTTAAGAGCAGGCGTAACAGAAATAGAATTAATTATTCCAAATCGCATTTCTTCCTACTACGGTATTGGCGATCTTTTTCAAACGTTTGCTAATAACGCCGTTGAAAATGGACAAGTCCCTATGAATGAGCCTATCGTTATCGCGCATAGTCAGCAAGGTTCTATACATACAGTAGCTGTTCCATGGGAAAAAGGATTATCTTATATTGGGCATAAAACGAGTATGGATCAATTATCTTCAATTGAGGATGAAGAAGTGAAACTACAACCAATAGATGCGCAAAACGTATTTCTTGGCGGAATGGATGACCGAGATGAATACCATCAATCTCCATCCGTTCTCTTATTCAAATTAAATACTTCAGAAGAATATATTGAAAGTTTTTTCAAAGAATACGAGGAAGCTACAGGTCTCATGTTCTATAAAACAAATAGTGAAACCGATCGTATGGCTTACAATGCGAAGAATACTTTCGGGTATTTCAGCAACATTTTTCACATTGAACAATCAAATGAAGATTTTCGTTTCCTCGCTAAGTTTGGTGTCTCTTACGAAGAAGGAAAAAGTGAACATATGTGGTTTGAAATGCAAAACATTACGGAAGATTTCATTCAAGGAATACTCATTAACGAACCATATTTTATAAAAGATATGAGTGAAGGAAATAGTTATCATTTAGATTTTGATAACTTAACAGAGTGGATTATTTATGCAGGGGATGCCGTTATAAAGCCAAATAACTTATATATGTTTGTTGGCGAATAAGTAACAAAACGCCTTCAATATAATTGAAGGCGTTTCACTTTATTGTGCGATTAATTCCGTATCCATTACTTTCTCCAGATGAGATAGTACACGCTTTGCCGCTAACTCACCTTGATCAATACAGTCCGGAAGACCAGAACCAGCGTAAGAACTACCTGCCAAGTATATACCTGGCAACTCTTTCTCCATAAATGTCGTGAGTTTCTTCATTCGCTCGTTATGGCCTACTGTATATTGGGGCATTGCTTCTTTCCAGCGGCTTACGACTGTAAATTCTGGATCCTCTGTAATATCCATCGTCTTTCGTAAGTCTTCTAGTACAAGCCTAACAAGTTCCTCTTCTGTTTGTTCTACAACTGCTTCATCACCAGGGCGTCCAACGTAACACCTAAGAAGCATTTTTCCTTCTGGCGTTGTATGTGGCCACTTTTTATGTGTCCACGTACATGCTGTAATTGTGTAATCGTTATTTCGAGATACGACAAACCCTGTACCATCAATATCACGCTGAATGGCTGATTCTTGGAAAGCCATCGCCACGTTCGCAACTGATGTGGACGGAATATTGCGGAAGAAACGAAACTGCTTGTACTGCGCAAACATAGATGGCAATACTTTATGTGATGTTGCCACTACGACCGCGTCCGCTTCTATTTCTTTTCCGTTACTAAGAGTAATCGTATAACCATCACCAAGTTTTGCAATTTTTTCAATGCGAGTGCCCTTTATTATCGTACCTTCATGCATCTTCATTTCGAGAGATTCTACGATAGATTCTAAACCGTTTTTAACTGTTTGGAAGATTCCTTTTTTCGGTTCAGTTTTCTCTTCTTTCGGTGCAAGTGTACGCATACCGAGTGAAATACTGCGATGTTTCTGCTCGATTTGATACATTTGCGGGAATGTTGACATTAAGCTCATTTCATCAATATCCCCTGCATAAATACCCGATAGTAATGGTTCGATTAAATTTTCAACCACTTCGTTGCCGAGGCGATGTCTGAAAAACTGCCCGAGTGATTGGTCAGATACTGGCTTTGATCTCGGCATTAACAGATCAAAACCAGCTCTTAGTTTACCAATTGGAGAGAGCAGCCCGGAAAATAGAAACGGCGTAATTTGCGTTGGAATTCCCATCATTGATCCGCTCGGCATTTTATGTAACCGATTGTTTACGAGGATAAATGATTGACCGCCCTTATTATTTACAAGTTCATCGCCAAGACCTAATTCTCTCGCTAATCTTGCTGCACTTTCTTTTCGTGCTAAGAAAGAATCCGGTCCGCGTTCAATTGTAAATCCATCTTTTCGAACGGTTTGAATTTTCCCGCCAAGTTTACCCGATGCTTCTATCAGTAATGTATCGATCGGCAAGTTGTTGTCACGAATTTCTTTTTGCAAGTTATACATTGTTGTTAATCCTGTGATGCCACCGCCGATGATTACAACTTTTTTCCTCAAGCAGGCTCCCCCTTTCTTCTTACAATACAGATTCTTTTTTCTTTAATACAACATCTGTTAAGCAATCAATAAATGCATCCGATGCATTTGGCATTTCTGGACGATAATATTTCGCGCCAATTTCATCTGTTACAACTTTACACTCAAAGTCGTTGTCATATAAAACTTCTAAATGTTCCGCAACAAATCCAACTGGTGCGTATACGAATGAAGTATAACCGTACTTTTCATTTAATTCTCTCGTTAAATCTTGTACATCTGGACCAATCCAAGGATCTGGTGTGTTTCCTGCACTTTGCCAACCTACTGCATAGTTTGCTACTTCAGCACCTCTTGCAATATAGTCAGCTGTTTCATTTAATTGATCTGGATATGGATCGCCAAGTGCGATAATTTTTTCTGGTAAGCTATGTGCAGATACGATTAATACTGCTTTTTCACGTTCTGCTTCTGCCATACTGTTATATATACCTTTCACTGCATCAACCCAGTACTGGATGAATTTCGGTTCTTTATACCAGCTATCAATGCCGTGAATTGTTAAGTTTCCAAGTTTCTCAGCTTCTTCTTGTGCTCGTCCTACATACGATTTCACGCTAAATGTAGAATAGTGCGGCGCAAGAACAAGTGCGATTGCATCTTGTATACCGTCGTTATGCATATCTTTCACTGCATCTTCAATGAACGGTTCGATATGTTTTAAGCCAAGATACATATGATACTCTACTTCATCTTGTACTTCATTTAAACGCTTCTCTAACTTTTTAGCTTGCTCTAATGTAATAGTAGCTAAAGGAGAAATACCACCAATTGCACGGTAACGCTCTGTTAAATCTTCTAGCATTTCAGGACTTGGCTTTCTTCCTCTGCGAATATGTGTATAGTAACGTTCAATATCTTCTTCTTTATATGGCGTTCCGTATGCCATTACAAGCAAACCAATTTTCTTTTTCATACAGCAATGCTCCTTTACTTCGCTAACTGCCCTTTAGAGTATTCATGAATAAATGTAGTTAAACGTTTTAATGTATCTGGATTTACTTCTGGGAATACACCGTGTCCTAAGTTAAAGATATAACCTGGCTGTTTCATTCCTTGATCTAAAATACCTTTTACATGTTCTTCAATAACAGACCATGGCGCAAGTAAGAATGACGGGTCCATATTACCTTGTACCGCCTTATGAACGCCACGCGTGCGTGCCTCTTCAATCGGTAAGCGCCAATCTAAGCCTACTACATCAAGTGGTAAGTCGTGCCATTCATTTACTAAATGTGCAGCTCCTACGCCGTGCATAATCATTGGAACACCCATCGGGCGAACTTCTGCAAAAATACGCTCCATTGCTGGTTTAATAAATACGCGGTAATCTGCTACATTTACTGTTCCAACCCAAGAATCGAAAATTTGAACTGCTTTTGCTCCTGCGTTAATTTGTGCTTTTAAATATGTAATAACCATATCTGCTAGCTTATCCATTAAAGCGAACCAAGCTTTCGGCTCTGCATACATGAACGCTTTCGTATTATGGTAATTACGAGATGGACCGCCTTCAATCATGTAGCTCGCTAATGTAAATGGTGCTCCTGAAAAACCGATTAACGGTACGTCTAACATTTCCGTCGTTAATAAACGAATCGTATCTAATATGTACGGCACGTCATCTTCTGGATTGATTTCCCCTAGCTTTTCTACGTCTTGTAAAGAACGGATTGGGTTATCAATAACCGGACCAATACCTGATTTAATTTCTACATCCACACCAATTGCAGGTAGTGGTGACATAATATCTTTATACAGAATTGCTGCGTCTACATTATATTGATCAACTGGCAACTTTGTAACGTAAGCACATAACTCTGGATTATGTGTAATTTCAAATAAAGAATACTTTTCTTTTATCTTTCTATATTCCGGCTGTGAACGACCTGCTTGACGCATATACCATGCTGGTACATAATCAGTACGTTCCCCCCTACATGCTTTTAAAAATGTCTCATTTATATTTCTTACCAAGACCCTTGCTCCCTTCCTTGCCAATGCTTTTGCTCTAAATACGTTCTATTCCGATATTTATCTTTTTTTACTATACAGCTTGTAAAAACAAAATGCATAATATTATGTACGTTGTTCATTAAATTGACACAAACATTCTTAAAAACGCTTACTATTTTCACAACATTCTTATTATAACACAGAGAAAAACTATGGTTTAGCTACTTTTGACTTTTCTCCCTCGCGATTCGTTTGTGTGTTATATGGCACAACGTAAAAACTCGGTTTTGAAAAGATGTTAACGAACTTTTCTTCATATTCCCCGGCACCATTTACAGTTGCTACATGCGTATGGACTCCGTTTTCTACTCTATAAATACGATACATAATTCTATCATCTGGAAGTGGTGTCCAGCTTAATTTCGCTTTAAATAAACCGAAAGGGCTAAAAGCTAATTTCATTTTCACATCTTCAATTTTGCGCAGCCGAATTGGAGCACCGATTGTTTCCACACCTTCTGGTTTCATAAACTGCTCTTTCTGTTCTACATTTGCCTTCGTTAAAATTTTCTTAAACAATTTCGTTGCTGACGCACTTTCTCCTTGCAACTGATGCTCTTTATCCGTACGGTCATAACCAATCCAAACAGCTCCTACTAAATTTGGCGTATAGCCAACGAACCACATATCTCTCGCTCCATTATCGTCATTTGGTAAGGAAGTTGTGCCTGTTTTCCCAGCTAACGCCCCAGTATATACACCGGCTTTCGCTGTCCCTTCCTTCACAACTCCTTCTAACATTTTCGTCATATACCATGCCGTTTGTTTCGAGAAAATTTTCGTTTCTACTTTTGGTGATTCTCCAATAACTGCGCCGTGTCTATTGAATACTTTATCAATCACATGCGGCTCAATAATAGCGCCATTTGCTAAAAACGCACGATACATTTTCACGAGTTCAAATGTTGAAACACCGTTTTTCAATCCGCCAAGCGCTGTACTTAACCCCGCATCGGCAATATGAACATTGCCTTTCTCTAAATATTGCTTTCCTTCTTCTACCCCTAATTCATTTAATAAAGAAACTGCCGGCACATTTGCTGACTCTAAAATCGCATCGTACATCGTCATTTCTTTCGAATACGCATGGTTGTAATTTCGTGGTTCGTAGCCTTCAAATGAATTTCTTTCATTCGTTAATAAAGAATATGGATTATACTTTTTCGTTTCGAGTGCTGGTGCATAGACGATAAGTGGTTTTAGCACAGAACCGGGCTGTCTTTTTGCGAAGACACGATTAAAACCTCTCGGGACGTACTTTCTTCCGCCAATCGCCGCTTTAATTCCGCCCGTACGATTATCCATTAATAAAAAAGCACCTTGCGCCCCCTCTTCTTTCCCAGGGAAATTCCGTGCATCTTGAAACTGGTTATACGCTACCTTTTGAATCTTTTCATCCATCGGAACGACAAACGTATATCCTCCGCGAAGTACTTCTTGATGAGACAATCCATATAAACGAGCTGCTTCATCTATAACCATATCAATATACGGCATATATGCGAGCTCATTCTCATCTAAGTTTTTATATAGCGCAATCGTCTTCCCTTGATAACGTACACTTTCTTCGGCAGTCAAATAGCCTTGTTTATGCATAAGTGACAATACGAGATCGCGGCGCTCCTTACTTTTCTCTGGAGAGAAATACGGTGAATATCCGTTTGGCGACTTCGGAAGACCTGCAAGCATTGCGCCCTCTTCTACTGTTAAATCTTCTACATTTTTATTAAAATATAACTTTGCTGCCGCTTGAATACCGTAAGCCCCATGGCCAAAATAAATATGATTCATATACATTTCAAGAATTTGTTGTTTCGTATATTTTTGCTCTAATTGAAGGGAAATTGCGACTTCCTTCAATTTCCGCGTAACTGTTTTTTCACGAGTTAAAAAAACGTTTTTAGCGAGTTGCTGCGTAATCGTACTACCGCCCTCTACTTTTTCTCCTGCTAACGTATCTTTATAAAGAGCCCGGAATATGGACGGGTAATCAATTCCTTGATGCTCATAAAAACGAGAATCTTCCACCGCAATAAATGACTGCTGGACATGCTTTGGAATTTGCTCGACTGGTACGAGGTCTCTATTTTCTACGTATAATTTCGTAATTTCTTTCCCTTTCTGGTCAACAATACGTGATGAAGAGTGGAAAACGAGCTGCTTTTCATCCATCATATAACCACCAGCTAACACAATAAGTTTATAAAGTACAATCGCTAATACGAGCGTTGCTAATCCACCTAATAAAGTCCACTTTACTTTCTTCATACATCGGCCTTCTTTCCAAATGATGGTACATTTATTATTTGAAAAAGAAGTATCTTTATGTATATAATCTTCGAAGTTTTTTAAGAGAGTTGATATAATAGAAACAAATAATTAAAGGGGGCATTAAAATGAAGGCTATTATTTCATACGAAACACCTCTAGAACAAGCACATTTCACTGCAAAAAATAACGAAAAAGATATGTTTTATAAAGAAAATACAGAAGAATCTGTAGAAGGTTCTCTTCAGTATGACGTACTAGACGCTGTTGGCGAATTTCAAGGACAACCTGGCTATATCGTTTGTAACAACATTTCTGTAACTGACGAAGGTCGCCCAGTATTTGAAAACCGATTCAAAAACCGCGCAGGCCTTATTGAAAACGAACCCGGCTTCCAAGCAATTCGCGTTCTACGCCCATTAAGTAACGATACATATGTCATCTTAACGATGTGGGAAACGGAGCAAAACTTTAAAGACTGGACAGAATCACGTTCATTCGAAAACGCTCATAAAAAACGCCCTGCACAAGCAGAAGGACAGGCTCAGGCTCAAGCGCATCCACATGCAGAGCAGCAAAAAAGTATTTTCTCTCGTCCGTCATTTGTGACTACTTTTGATGTGTTAGTTTAAGTTTCGGAGTTCGGAGTTCGCAGTTCGCGGTTCGCAGTTCGCAGTTCGCGGTATGTGAAATTATATCGACGATTTTCTGGATATATCAACGATTTTTCGAATATATCAACGATTTTTTCAATATATCGACGATTCGACAAAGAATATCGACTTATCGACAAATCACGACACAAAAAAGGAAACACCATTACGCACCGGTGTTTCCTTTTTCTTTGTACCAATTATATATACGAAGCGCATCTTCTTTTCGCATATGCTTCACTTCATAACCATGTCCCGCTACTGATACGGCAGCTGTACATAGCTCGTCTTTCTTTTGAAAATACGATTGATTGTATCCTACTGCTTGAACATGCCTTCTTCGCATGATCCCAGTATATTTCGCAAGGCCACGGTATACCATGACTAACTGATTGTCTCGTATCATATATCCACCACTTGTATACCGGGCGTATGAGAGTAACGTAAATATGATAAATAGTGGTATTAACGTGAATAACGCCATATTTTGCTTAAAATATATACTCGCACCGATAATCGGCACAGCGAGTACAGCACTTGTAATCCAGCCCATTATTATGTAACGGCGTAATGCGGCCTTCGGCAAATGAACGATTTTCTCTTCCATTTCATACGGTAACTGCAAATATGTAAGTAACTGCTGGACATCTTTCTTTTTCATAAAAGGATGTAACATTACTTCATGCCCTGCTGCTTCTATACTTTGAATAACTTCCACTTCGACAGAGCAATAACCGAACGGCTGGCGAAGAATTCCTTCTTTCACCGTAATTGCTTGAATGCGGTGTAGTTTTAAAACAAACTCTTTTTTATCAAATAACCCTTGCACGATGCGGATTTCATTTCTGTTTCGCTCAATTTTAAAGTTCGCATATTTTAACGCATAACCAGCTGTCGAAACGACCCACGAAACCACCATTAAAATCGCAGCCATAACAATTAATTCATATACACCGTTATCCATCACATACGCTTCTACTTTATTAATAAGCCATTTTGGAAGAAATTCATTAAACTCTGTGTAAAGGATGACTAACATAGAAAATACTAATCCGAATCTACCAGATGTAATAGAGGCAAATAAAATCTCTTTCACCGTTAACTGATAAACTGTCTTATTTTCTGCTGTCGCGGGCTCTTCTTCAGTCACAACACTTCTCTCTTTATGTAATAAAGAAATCAGTTCCTTCGCTTCACTTTCTCTAATGCCAGCTAACATCACTTCCGGTTCAGTACCGCCGCCGGCTACTTCTATGTTTAACTTCGTCAGTCCAAGCACTTGATAAATGATGTTAGAAGACGTACTAATATTTTGCACACGTTCTTTATTTAAGTAACTTTCTTTCTTTACAAAAACACCGTGCTTTATATGTACAATATTATTTTCGACCCAGTACACTTTGAAATACCATTTTATAGCTGAGAAAATTGCCATAATAAATATTATGGCCAAAAGAACGAGATGAAAGAAATACCAAGGTTCTACTTGACCATCTGATTTAAATAGAACAAGAAAAATAAAAGGTAACAAAGTCGCAACTCGAATACCTAATAAAATCGTGATCGGATGTTGCCTCTTATACATCCTCATCACTCACTTTCGCAAGTTCTCCAATTTGTCTTTTCAGCTGCTCTGCTTCTTCTTTCGTTAAGCCTGGAATACTATGAGAAGTTGCTGCTGTTGAAATATGTAATTCTGCTAAATTATACTTTCTCATAATTGGTCCTTGTTCAATCGTTACGTGCTGCACGCGCATCATCGGAATAAGTACGCGTTTTACAACGAACATTCCTTTTTGAATCTCAACCTCTTCTTCATTTAATCTGTAACTATAATAGCGTTGACGTAAATTTGGAAACACGAAATAATCAAGCGGGATAAATAGAATAGCACCTGTTACTAACAAACCAAACAACCAACCCCACCAATTAAAATTGATCATAAAAAAGAAATATGCAATTACGACTGCTAGTATAACTGCCGCCCCAATTAAAGCGTGAATCCTCCACACTTTCAGCATATTAGAATGAATCTCCCTTTCTAACGGCTGCATCTCATCACTCCAATTATATGAATTTATTAATTACATTTTAGTTGGTATATACATATTTGTAAAATTATCCCGCGTTAATAGGCAGTAAAACTCCCCCAAAATTTCAGCTGGAGCAAAGACGGACTGCCAGTAAACGTCCGATTGGTGAGGGCTAATAATCAGTAGGGATGAATCTCCCACTGATTAAAGTTTCACTTTATAGTTTTCTACATCGTATCCATCATTTCTTTAAAATTCCCTTCATTAACCGAATACACATGAAACTGAATGTAATCTATTTCATTCGTATTCGGACGGGCATATGGCAAAATGTTAAATTTAGAAGCTGATCTTCCTAATACATCTACAATCATTAAAGAAACGTCAATATATTCGAAATCTACACGGAATACTACTGCTTCTCCCGTAAATTCATAATCTTTAATCGCATCATAAGATTTATTCGCACTAATTAACGTTATTTTTAATAGTTGGTTCAAATTTTCTGGTTTAAAATTAATCATATACGTAACTCCTTTTTTTAATAAAACACTATGAAAACAGTGTAATCTTATCATTTCATAGCTTTGCACATCAATTACATAAAAAATAAAGCTAGTTTTTTATAAATTTTTTGATATAATTACTTACGGGAAAAGGGAAGATATTTATCTTCCCTTGTGTTTTTATTTGCATCTAGTACTTTTGCTAGATGCCTTTTTTTATGCTAAAAAAGGTACCCTCATATACTTTGAGGATACCTTTTCCATCAATTTAGTGCATTTCAACGATTGTACCATCTTCGAATACTTTGAATACACCAGTAAATCCTGGTCCACCTGCACCTTCTACTTTATATGTCGTATGCACTCTTATTTGATAATATTTCTTTCCATTCTCTACTTGCGTATTTTCTAGAGTGTAATCATAGTCTTCTTTATATTCATTTTTAATATATTCTTTCGCTTTCTCAAAAGTAAATGCATTTTGATTCTTTCCTGTTTCTACTTTTTGGTTCTTTTCTGTCTCAGTTTTGCCGTTCTTTTCTGTTACTACCTTCTGATTTTTTTCTACCTCAGTTTTTTCGTTCTTTTCTGTTGCTACCTTTTGATTTTTTTCTGTCTCAGGTTTTTGAGTCTTTTCTGTTGCTACCTTTTGATTCGTTACTACATTTGTTTTTTGTGCTTTCGCTGCTGCTTCACTCTTTGCAGTTTTTTCTTCTTCATTTATTTTAGTAACTAATCCTACCGCTTTTTTATTATATTCTTCAAGTTTTTTGTTATCTTTTGTTTCTGCAACTAGCTTATTTAATATCTCTTTCGCTTCTGCATAATTTTTCTTACTTATTAACTCTTCACTTTTCGTCAGTTGCTCGCTATACTTCTTGTTTTGCTCTAAGATAGCTAGTAATGCTGTTCGTTCTTCCTTTGCTTGTTTTACAAGCGTAGCATTTCCATTCTTCATGTTCTCTACTTTTTCAAATGACTTAATTGATTCTTCTACCTTTGTTTCCTCTTTTAACTTCACTGCTTCAATCATTACTTTCGTTTGTTCTACAAGCGCCATTGCATCTGAATCATCTTTTTTCTCACCTAGCGCTTTTTCAAATAATGATAATGCATTTTTATATTCTTTATTCGTTAACGCAGTCTTTCCTTCATCCATTACTTTGTCAAAATTCCCATTGCTACATCCAGCTAACATTAAAAATGTAAGTCCCATTACCATTAATAACTTTTTCATTTTTTTCTCCTCCTATATATCCCTAAAACAATAAATAACAGCATATGTATAAAAGTCTGTGTAGTAATTAGACTGAAAATAAAGATGTACTTTGTGTGTGGGAAAGGAAGTACATTTCATTTACTATCATTATTTAAAACTCCTAAATAGTTGGTAGTTGGTTTTCTTCTTTAAAGACAGAAAGGAATTTTAATAATGTGCGTAAAGCTCTCACCAGGCTCTTTACTACACACACTCTTATACACATAGAAAAACTATTTTTAGGTTGCTATTTTTTTAGCTTTACACATTTTCGTAACACAAAGAAAAACAAAAGAAAACAAACCGTAACATAAGTTACTGTTTGTAACTTTTCTGTAACACAAATGTAACATAAGGTTTTTAAATGTACAATAGTTTTTTTACATTATTTTCCCCGGTCTATATTTTCAGGCAATAATCAGGTTCCAATCCTTAGTGTAAATAAGGATGCAAAGGATCTCTCCTTATTATCAACAAGTCAAAATGTAAAGAGTACGCTGAAGCAAAGTTAAATAAAAAAGCCAACTTCTTTACATGAAAAGAAATTGACCTTTTATTTTATTCACGTGAATCTCTATGTATTCAAAAATTTATTCGTTAAACTACAAACAACCGTTTATAAAAACTTCCTAACGTATCGTAAATCCAAGTTTTTAATGAAATAATCCATTAGCGTTTGAGATTAACCAAAAAGCCTACTAATGAAAGTAGACTTTAAATAATGCCGTATAAATTATATTTTTTAGAGTATCAAATTAATAATTTTCCAGTTCATTTTCAGGTGTTTGAATAATAACAGGATTTTTTCCTGGATTAATCCATTTTAAAATATCACTGACATTTTACTTATCAAACTCGCTTCCAACTAACATCCTTCACATCTTCACTAGTCGGCTTTCTAACTGATTTCACAAAAGCTTCCTCACAAGCACCAAATGTAATGAAGTTTTTCTGTGCTTGTCTTAACGAGACTTCGTTTGCCCCGCCTTCAAAGTCAGGATCGTTAAACTGAACCCCATCATCTTCCCAATAACATATATTACAAATTTCATATGTACTTGGTGGTTCTTCTTCTATTGTTTTATATCCGCAGCATGGACATGTGTATTTCATTCCGTCACTCCATTATTCATTTCTTTTTTCTCCCATATATTCCGGCCCACAAAGAATGTAACAGCGCAAATCATAGTTATTATCATGAAAGTAGTATGAGAATCTTCATATGTAGTTGGAATTCCAACCGTTACGGAAACAATACTAAAAGCTAAAAGTAAATACAATAATAAAGATATAATATAGCCGAGTTTAAATCGTACAATGATACCTCTAAACAATAGTTCACCAAGTAGACAGCCACCTAAAATAATTGGCACTCCGAAATACAATGTAAGGACTCCCATTTGCGCAGTAGATTGAATTATCTTTCCAATTATGTTCGGCGAAGTCATCTCATCATTTCTTCCCATCCTATCAAATAAATCAAGTGCCGTTACTGAAATAAAGAAACTTAATATAGAAAATGAATACGGTATTAAAAATTTGCTCACTCTCATTCACCTCGCTTTTCCTTCCCCATATATTATTCATTATTTTTATATAAAAAAATAGCCCATCTTCCGCAAAAGACGAGCCATTCTATTTAATTCTCACTTAATCTCTTCTTATACCAATCCTGCATTCTCTCCGCATCTTCTACTCTCGTATGTTCTAATTTATACTCCGATGATGCGTTCGAGAACTTATACGTACATAGATTTGCACGGCGCTGGAAATATGATTGTGTCTTTTCCATTGATTGGACGTGTCTTTTTGTAAAGATTGATAAATAAGTGAAAAATAATCTTTTATAATGTAAATCGCTTTATATTCGCTTAATTCTTGTTTTTTCTTGATGAGGAGTAATTGACGCATTTGAAACATGTTAGAGGAACAGAGAAGGATACTAATTAAATGTCCATATAAATGACATTCTAGCCGTTCTAATTTTACAGCATTACAATGATGAATATAAAATTCTAAAAATCTTTTAAGTAACCTAAGGATATCCCTAGATTTGGCGTCGTATGTGGAACAGATTTTTTCTAAGTTCCCACCTGCAATTAGCACTCCGAAAATTCTTATATTTCAATGTAACTTTACGATTTATTTGTCATTTCGAATATAACGTTACATCATACCTTTCCAATAAATTCAAATAGTACTCGTATTTATCTATATAACCAATATCTCGTAATAAATTTATAAAGTATTTAATTTCATATGTTACTTGTTTTTTATCGGAAAGGATTTGACAAAGTCCAAGATTAATTGAACTAATAATATTTTCGTAAACCATCAAATAATTATTTGAGAGACTGACTGCTTTTTCAGCAAATTTACGTCCCTCTTCATATCTTTCATTTTCAATACATAAAGTACTTAGGTTTAAAAATAGTTGTTGCTGTGCATTCTTAACTTCAATTAAAAAATTATAATCCTGAATTTTCCTCGATATTGTCCTCTTCAAAGAAAACGCTTCTTCCATTGAAAATGAAAAAAAACAAATGTTAGCCAATTCCAATTCATATAAATACCATGATTTTTTAGAGAACAAAAACTCCTTTATTGGTTGTAATTTTTGTTTTATTGCGGTATCAATCATGCCGCTATTTTTTTTTAATTGTACAAATGCTTTACTAATGAGACACATATGATAATAACGCGTCTCGCCAGTCTTCTCATAAAAAATATTGGATTCATAATAAATCTTTTGCAAATCACAAATATCTACTTGTTTGGTCGCAATGATTAATTTATTAAATAGAACCCTGTCTGATGGTAACGATTCATCATTTAATAAAAATATAAATTCATCGTAACTAACATAGAGTCTATTCAATAGTAAGATGAGTTTATCATAGGACGGATAATGCTTATTATTCTCTAATTCAGATAAATGTGATCTTCCCATTATACCTTTTGCAAGTTCGGACTGACTCATATTCTTGTCAAGACGTATTTTCTTAATCACATCACCAAATTGCATTTTAATTCCCCTATCTCCTCTTTATAAATAATGTTCATTACTACTTTTTATTTTAGTATGTGCATATACATCAATGCAATTATATTCAATTCTTGAACGCTTTTCAGATGTTGATTATAAAAATTATTATCACATTTAAACTCAACCATTAAAAATCCTCCAATCCATTAAAATGTATAATTAATCTTCAGTTTGCTTTAATCGAAATATACTTATTCCTTTTTCCTTAGCCATGTTTTCAAGATTACTTTCTAAATATTCATAAACTTCTTCAATAGAATCTTTAGATATAAAAATATGTTCTAAATCCAAAGGATCTTTAACTGTTATTCTTTGTTTAGAAAGAATATTTATGATTTGTGGCAAAACACGTATAGTTTCGCACTCTAAGTGTAAACGTCTTCCATTTTTAAAATTGAGAATTAAGTCTAAATTAATTCTAGTTCCAGGAAGGAAAAGAACAGCGGTGAGCTTCTTAACAACAGAAACTTCTATATTGCTAATTTCGCTATACATAAACTCTTCTACCGGCTCTTTCTTTTTTTTAATTCTAAGTGCCTCACAAAGTGTGATGGTAATATTACGCTCTCCAAAAGTAGTTATACAAAAAGGGGGCAATTTACTAGCGTATGTAGGATAATATCTTCCTTCTAATTCAATAAATGTTGGTAATATTCTTTTTTGAGAATATATCCAAAATTCTTCCTTCTTCATAACCATTCCACCTTATAAATATATTATTAAAACAAAACAACATTTAACAACAAATTATTAAATATATCACAATTAAAATCTAAAAATTTACTAATTAGGATAAGGTTGGTTTACAGTTATTTTACCACCATCTTGAATATCTTTATTGTCTTGTCCGTATTTCGGACATTTTTCTTATTTTCACTTATATTTATCGGTTTACTACCGGTATTTTATTTAAGAAAAAATAGACTTAATAAAAAATGAAAATATGAAATTAAAATTATTTTCTATCAGCTTTACATAAAAAAATAGCCCATCTTCCGCAAAAGACGAGCCATTCTATTTAATTCTCACTTATTCTCTTCTTATACCAATCCTGCATTCTCTCCGCATCTTCTACTCTCGTATGTTCTAATTTATACTCCGATGATGCGTTAGAGAACTTATACGTACATAGATTTGCACGGCGCTGGAAGTATGATTGTGTTTTTTCCATTGATTGGACGTGTCTTCTTCTGACAAGTCCTGTATGTTTTCCGACGCTGCGATATACAAGCGTAATTTGCTCGCCGTTTACACTGTAACCATTTGTTTTAAATGTTGCGTATCCAAGTGTAAAGATGAGAATCGCGAGCGGAATTAATGCCCACATGATGTAATACTTTTCAAAGTATATGCTTATCCCAGTAAGCGGGATTGCTAGCATTGCGAAAAAGATGAGACTATCAATGAGATAACGGCGTAATGCTGCTTTTGGTAATGAAATAATGTTTGTATTCAGTTCGTATGGTAATTGTAAATCCGCGAGTAACTGTTGCACACGTTCTTTTCGAATGATTGGATGCAGTGTAACTTTCTCTTTTTCATCACCCAGTCCTTTACCTTGAATAACTTCTACTTGCACAGCGCAATAACCGAACATTTGACGGAAAATACCTTCTTTTATCGTAATCCCTTGAATACGGTGTAACTTTAGTACAAGTTCTTTCCTTTCTAGTAACCCTTGGGCAATGCGGACTTCATCATTTCTTCGATTCACCGTGAAATCTCCATGTTTTAACGCATAACCGATTGTCGATATAACCCACGAAAGGACGATCAAAACGGCCACCATGAAAATCCAGCCATATATATCATGTTCCATTACATACGACTTTACACCATTCTCTATCCATTTCGGAATGTACTCATCTACTTGGTGGTACACGAAAAAGATTAACGAGAATAATAGTCCAAACTGACCAGATGTAACAGACGCTAATAAAATCTCTTTCCAAGTTAACTTGTATTCTGTCGATTGTTTTTCCTCTGTAACAATTTCTTTTTCTACTGTATGTTCTACTGCTTCGTCTAATGTTTCTTCTGCTTTCACTTCTGGAGTTGGCTCGTTTAGCAATGCAATAAGCTCTGTTGCTTCTTCTGCTGTAATACCAGCTAAGCTAACTTCTGCATCGTCGCCCCCACCAGCTGTTTCGATTTGAATTTTCTTTAAGCCAAGCATTTGATATAACACGTTAGAACTTGTATTAATCGTTTGCACACGTTCTTTATTTAAGTAGCTCTCCTTCTTCACAAAGAGCCCTTGCTTCACATGTAATACGTTATTTTCAACCCAATATGTTGTGTAATACCATTTTTCAAACGCTGAAAAAACGGTGAGTAAACCGAATGCAGCGGGAATTAAATACCAAAACGGGAACTTTCCGTTTAAACTAAACATGAAAATAATGAGTGGTATAAAGTCTGTTATTTTTAATTCTAATAACATCGTGATCGGATGCTGCCTCTTATACATCCTCATCACTCACTTTCGCTAATTCTGCGATTTTCGTTTTCAACATTTCTGCTTCATACATCGTTAAGCCTGGGATGCTGTGAGAAGTTGCCGCTGTTGAAATGTGCAATTCTGCTAAGCCATATTTTCTCATAATCGGTCCTTGTTCAATTGTCACGTGCTGTACACGAATCATCGGTACTAATACGCGCTTTACGACGAAAAGACCGTGTTGAATTTCAAGTTCTTCTTCATTTAGTTGATAGCTATAATAGCGCTGACGAAGTTTTGGGAACGTAAAGTAATCAAACGGCGTATATACAATTGTTAATCCGATGAGCACATAAAAAATCCAAGCCCACCAATTAAACTTAATCATAAAGAAAAGATATGCCAAAATGACTATAATACTAATTCCTAGCTCAATTAAGGAACGCGTTTTCCACACCTTGACCATGTCAGGGTGAATTTCATTTTTCAATGGATCCATGTAACCACTCCAAATCTAGTAATCTAATATATGAATACTCTCAAATTATATTTTACATAACTTTACAGAAAATTAGTATTTATTCTTCTTTATCTTTCTTCTCCGGAATAAAATATCCGAACCAAAGTAACCAAATGAAACCAATTAACTTAAGCCAACTTCCATCCGCTTGAAAAGCTTCCATCATACCTGGGATTTTATATACACCAATGAATCCAAGAAAACCGAGCCACCAGTTTTTTTGCATTTTCATTTTTATTCTCCCTTCATTACGTTTTTCACATTTTGAATCCAAATCTCTTTATACTTTAACTGGAATCCCATGAGCATGTAATTACTCATATTATCGATCACAAGCGCTAACGTATGAGCATTTTCTTCTGTTGCATGTTGTGACACAACGTCGAGTTCCACACCTTTCTTCAATAAATCGTGGAAACCATTTAAGAAATCTTCTTGTATTTCAAATAAACGTTTCTGATACTTTTCATTTCGCGATGCAGTTACGATAAATTCATTTATAACACGTAATATTCCTTCTTGCCCTTCATACTCAGAGAGCATATGTAACCCATCGGCAATTAACTTTTCTGCAAAGTTTTCTTTCGTATATTGTCCTTTATCGAAATAACTCACGAAATGATACCCAGAGAAAATTTCTTCAAATAAAAAATCAACTAACGCTTCTTTAGAAGAAAAATGATAATAAATAGCCGGTTTTGAAATACCTACCTCTTTCGCAATCATAGAAAGGCTCATCTTCTCAATGCCGTGCTCTGCCATAAGTTTAAATGATGCCTCTACAATGTTTTGCGATGTTTGTAAATTCTTTGTCATACTGTACCTCACTTATTTTTACTTACCGGTCGGTAAATAAATTATAAAATGAAACGAAATGATTTGCAAGTTAGTTAACATTACAGAAGGGATTTATTGGTAAATACAGAAAATATAAAGTAAAAGCAACATATAACAATAAGGAGGACATACATATGGCACTTGGCGGTAAAGGCGGTAGTGGTGGCACTGGCGGCGGTGAAGCTGGACAAGCTGGTAAGGGCGGATTTCCATTCATCGTTGTACTCTTCATCGTATTGATTATTGCCGGAGTTAGTTATATCGGCTTTAACTTCTAAAAAAAGCATCCTAAATCACACATTTAGGATGCTTTCTTTTTACTTTCTATTCAACAATCGCATACGATAACAATTCATCGTCACTTCCCCTAGTCTTTGCAGTAGTTGATAGTTCGCATATGCGCCGACCGGGGCACCGATTATTGGTACGAGCTGAAGCATTTTTGCTAAATCGATATAGTCTCGGTACTCTGTTTGGAACTTTTCCCAGTCCATATGATTTTCTTCTTCTGTATCCCACGTTTCAATTGCTTTCCATATTTCTTTTCGGTGGTCGTCACTGGAAAAGGCAAGCTGGAAAACGTGAAGGATAAAAAGGCGCTCTTCTTTGTTACTCGTATCAAATCCGTACAACGTTGCTGCATCAAATAAAAATTTAATTTTAATGCCGAGTAAAAGCGGAAAATCAGCAAGACCGAGGAGAATACCGCCAGCTCCCGTCCCTGCTCCTTCTGCCGCTGCTATTTTTTTGTACTCATCCATTTTTTTACGTACTTCATCGTCTCTTCTTTGCAATGACCAGTTCGTCTCTTTTAATTTCGGCTTTATAAAGTTTGATCCAGCACTAATCGTTTGCACCATCATCCGAATCGTTTCTGTTAATACTTTTTGCACTTTCGCCGGAATAAGCTGTTGTACTTTCGTCTGCACTTTCTTAGAGAACCGTGTCATCATAGAAGAATCTTTCATGAATGTAGCTTTCCACTGCTCCAATTCTTTTATAACCTTCTCTTCATATGTAATCATAGGTTCATTCCCTTCAATTTAAACGCTCAATACGTTTCGCCCCGTATTGATAAACGAAACCGATACTAAATACTATGCTTACGACTAATAAAATTCCCGTCATCATAAAATCTTTCGTCGCAAGGGCGAATATAACTGTAAATATCACGCTACCGATAATAAGGATTGCATTTAATAAGACAAGAAAATCTTTCTTCTTCTCTTCTCCCCCGACCGGATACAAATCAAGCCAAATCTTCATGCGGTGATGTTTCCATAAAGTTAAGAGCTGATAACCGATTAAGTATAGGAAGATAAAGCTTACGATAAATCGTCCATATAAAAACGGAATGAAGTAAAGAATAACTCCGCCAAGAGCGAGAAGGCGCACATATAAGCCAAAATAGTTACCAGATCGTAAAAACGTTCTCGTATATAAGTATAAATAGGTACGCTTTTCACCGATCATCGAAAGGATGAAATCAAGCCATTTTCTACGTGCTACTCTTTCTTTTAATGCTGGTACGTCAACGAACATGTTCGCGATGCGGTACAGCAGCATCATTTTCTTACCTTCTTCAGAAATTAAATACTCCCAGTTTAGTGGCTTTCCCTTCACCATTTGATGCAATACTACGAGGTATAACATCATGAGAAGGACGATTCCGCCAATAAGCATAACGGAAGTACGTTCTACAAGGAAGTATACAAATACGCCGTTTAAAATAAAACGAATGAACCAATCCGCTCTTTGTATATTTTGATCTGTTAAAAATGATTTTTCCCACGCAACGAATAAGTTCCACGCTTTTACAATGACAAGCGCGAGTACAATCCATATGTAAGCCGCTCCTGTTTGCTTCATTTGCTGGAAGTATAACGGGGCAAGCGCTGCTGCAACGATTGCGATTATGTATAACTGAATCATAAACGTAAAGAGAAATGCCTTTGTGAAGTAAGGTTTTAACTTTTCTTCAACTGGCAGTAAGTAAACGAGATCCGCTTCTTTTAATAACGTTTGAATGGATCCGGCCGTTAATACGAGTCCGAGTAACACTGCCATAACGAGCGCTGCCGGAAACGAAGGTGTTAACGTTTGTAACCATTGCTGGTAATAATACGCCCCTGCGCCGATGATAAATACGAAAATAAATTTCAAATGATCATTAAATACGTATTTACTATATGTACGAACTTCTTTTAGAAAGTGACGAAATCGTTCTTTCCATAATGCTGTGCTATTCATAATCTTCTTCCTTCGTTAATGCAATATAAATATCATCTAGCGTTGCACCTGGCATATTAAACTGTGATTGCAGTTCAGATAATGTTCCCATCGCTCTTACTTCACCTTGATGCAAAATAATGAACGAATCACAATAACGCTCTGCCGTCGCTAAAATATGTGTACTCATTAAAATGCCCGCGCCACTCTTTTTCATTTGATCCATCATTTGAAGGAGTGATTGAATCGCTAACGGATCAAGTCCAACGAATGGTTCGTCCACAATGTAAAGAGATGGCTCCACTAAAAACGCACTCATAATCATTACTTTTTGTTTCATCCCTTTTGAAAAATGAGATGGAAACCATTTTAAACGATTTTTCATGCGAAATTCTTGTAATAGTTGTCCTACACGTTCTTCGTATTGTTTTTCATCGACACCGTACGCCATCGCTGTTAACTTCAAATGTTCTTCTAGCGTTAGTTCATCATATAATACTGGTGTTTCTGGGATGAACGAAAAACTAGAACGGTACGCTGTCATATCATCACGAATTGTTTTCCCATTAATTGTGACAGTTCCTTTTTTCGGTTCCATTAAACCGATAATATGTTTAATCGTCGTACTTTTACCCGCTCCATTTAAACCGATTAAGCCGACAAGTTCGCCTTTATTCACAGAGAACGAAACATCTTTTAGTACAGGTCGTTTCGTATATCCTCCTGTAACATTTTCTACACGCAATAACTCGCTCATACGACACCACTTTCTTCATTAGTATTCATTCTATATTCATCTTACCAAAAATAGCGCTGTACTACATAGTATCGATGCCCTCAAAAAAAATTTAAATTTGTTCGCATATATTTTTACGAAAGCGGACATCATAATTAAGGAAGAAGGAACACATTGAAAAAGCAACCACCAATTGATGAGTACAACAACATAGTGAAGTCATCATGAAATGGGGTGTCCATGTTGGACAAAGAAATTTACACATAACCAGATCATTTGTTTCATTTTAGAAACGGGGTGTCTCCGAAAGAGCATATACTGTTTTAAAAAATAAACAATTTCCTTTTATAAAGATTGCAATTCATTTCACTTGAAAATGGGGTGTCTACGGCAGAAACTTTAGCCGATTTACCGTGCATTTCTTAAATAAATGAGGTGTCTGCGAAACGTAAATTACGATAATGCTTTTTCAATCCCTCTTCAGAAAACAGGAAGCTGAGTCAGCTTCCTGTTTTTCGTGTTTGTTCTCTTATGTAATTATGGTAAAATACGGCTAAGGATATTTGAAAGGATGAGATCAATGAATCATACAGCGGACAATTGTATTTTTTGTAAAATTATTGATGGGCAAATCCCTTGCTCAAAAGTATACGAAGATGAACATGTGCTTGCATTTTTAGATATTAGTCAAGTAACAAAAGGACATACTCTTGTTATTCCAAAAGTTCACAAACAAGACATTTTTGCGTTAACGCCAGAAATCGCATCACACATTTTTTCTGTCGTTCCAAAAATCGCAAATGCGATTAAAGCAGAGTTTAATCCAGTTGGCTTTAACCTACTTAACAATAACGGTGAAAAAGCTGGACAAACTGTGTTCCACTTCCACCTTCATTTAATTCCACGCTACGGTGAAAACGATGGTTTCGGTGCTGTTTGGAAATCACATCAAAATGAATACACAATGGAAAATTTACAAAACATCGCAAGTACAATTGCAAATAGTGTGAAATAGTGACACTATAATAAGAAGTAATACATAACAAGCCACTTTCCTAAAGTGATTACATATTGCACGGCTTGTTTCTCCACTCAAGATGCCGGGGACTGTGCACTGCACACTTTTTTCCCTTGTCTTAAAGATATGCATATGTTTTCACATCATGAATACGAACAAAAAATAAGGAGGTTTCCTTTTATGTCAAAAGCTAAATCCTTTATTACAGGTGTCATTTGCGGCGGAGCAGTTGCTGGACTAGCCGTTCTTTTCTCTACTCCTTCTTCTGGTAAAGCTATGCGCGGCAAGCTAAAAGAAAAAGGAACTGATATTAAAAAGACTTTAGCTGATATTACAGCTGATACAAAATTATTAAAACGTCAAATCGTTGAAACTGCTTCAGAAGGTAAAGAAGTGTTTCAAGAATTAAAAGACGATATGCAAGACACGCTTTCGAACTGGAAGCAAGATATTTCTCAAAACAAGCGCCATATTGAGAAAGAGATTTTGGACATTCAAAAATCAATTGAGAAACTACAAGAAGCTGTTCCGGAAAAAGCGTAAACAAATTCCTGCTTAGTTTTTTGCATATAACAAATATTTTTTATATAAATTGACCTTAACACGGCATATCACACAGATATGCCGTGTTTTTATGCATTTACAATATATGTTATCACTTAACATGTATGGACAACACATGTATTCACGACTCATAAAACGCTTCCATAGTTATGCATGATTTGTATAGAATGTCATTTTTCCAAAAAATTTTCACAATTCTCACAAAAAGACTTTATTAATTTTTATTTTACTGGCATAATAGATAGTAATGAAAAAGAATGTTAAAGTGGGTGAGTAAATGAAAAGTGGAGAAAAAGATTACTCGGTAAAAGAAGCGATGATTTTCAGCCAACGCATTGCTCAATTATCGAAAGCGTTATGGAAATGTGTAGAGAAAGATTGGCAACAGTGGATTAAGCCTTACGATTTAAACATTAATGAGCACCATATTTTATCAATCGCTTATCATTTAAAAGGGGCTTCTATTTCTGAGATTGCTAAGTTTGGAGTTATGCACGTATCAACGGCGTTTAACTTCTCGAAAAAGCTGGAAGAACGCGGCTATCTTGTATTCTCGAAAAAAGAAGATGATAAACGAAATACGTACATTGAGATTACAGACAAAGGGGAAGAATTACTACTTCGCTTAATGGAGGAGTATGATCCTGAAAATAACTCTGTATTTAATGGGGCTCTTGCACTTCGTAATTTCTATGGTAAGTTCCCAGAAAATATCGAACTTATCGCTATCTTGCGTAACATTTACGGACAAGACTTCATCGATATTTTTGAGAAATCATTAGAGAATATTGAGGAGAATTTTACGGAATCCGATCAGAAGTTAGTTAAGAAGTAATCTATTTATTTTTTCGCAATCATGCTTAAGAATTCATTCATAAGCGGGTTAAATAAACCTTGTTTTGCTAGCGCTTCCGCAGTTTCGTGTACTTCGAGCTGATGTGGAAGCGCTTTTTCAAATTGATCTAACAGCGCATCGAACAACAGAAGCCCTTCTGCTTTCTCCACTACATATTGCTCGTTCAGTATTTCACAAAGTTGCAGTATACGTTCAATATCTTTTTTGCGAGCTTTTTTCTTTATGATTAAAGAATAAAATGGACACTTTTCTTCATCAATCATTTTAAATAGTAGGTCTACGTAGTATTCAGCTTGTTCTAATCTTCTAACAACGTCCATTTTCTCCCTCACTTTCTAACACAAAGTCTTCTATTTCTGAATTTTATAACACGAACAAAATATCGTATGATACAATATATAAAGTATATGTATTTTAGCCAAAAGGAGGTCTCGCCTCATGACACTTATAACAGTTGTTTTTGTCGCATTCGCACTTCTTGTTATATTTTACACGAATTTTATGACACATACACTGTGTGAACGAAAACAAATAGCTGCGAGCCGCCAACCCAGTGTCTTTCGGGTTATTAATGTATGTATAACAATTTTATTAATTTCTAGTTATATAGAAATTATATTTCATGGAAAGTGAGGAAGGAAGCCCCTTCCTCACTTTTTTCCTCTATAAGCAAATTATACCTACTATAACCAATAAAATAAACAGTACAAGTAATAAAATAAGTTGAGAATTCATCCCCATCCCCTCCTCTTTTCTGTATATGCGGCATGCGCCCAATATGGAACCCCTTCAAAATCTGACACATACTGGTTAAATTTTCTTTATCAATATGAAATCGAGTCGAAATATGATATATTAAATTTTGTACATATTGCTTATACTATGAAATAAATGACACGCATCTTAACTTTATCCTAAAGCCTCGGTAAGCCCTGTTAAGCGCGCTTTACCAATACAAAAAGCAAAAGTATCAGTGAGACTTAATCGGGCTCTTATGAACTAAAATTCATTGGGTAGGATAAATTAAAAATACATAATAGTAGGAGTGTTTATCGAATGAAGAAAGCTATGCTTGCCTTAGCCGCAACAAGTGTAATCGCATTATCAGCATGTGGAACATCATCATCAGACAAAGTTGTTACTTCTAAAGCTGGTGACATTACAAAAGACGAGTTTTACACGCAAATGAAACAACAATATGGTAAACAAGTACTAAATAACATGGTTATGGAAAAAGTACTTATTAAAAACTATAAAGTTGACGACAAAGATGTAGACAAAAAGTTCGATGAAATGAAAAAACAATACGGTGATCAATTCGATACACTATTAAAACAACAAGGTATTAAAGAAGAAACGATAAAAAATGGTGTGCGTGCTCAATTAGCGCAAGAAAAAGCTATCGAGAAAACAATCACTGATAAAGAATTAAAAGATAACTACAAACCTGAAATTAAAGCAAGCCACATTCTTGTAAAAGATGAAGCAACTGCGAAAAAAGTTAAAGAAGAACTTGGACAAGGTAAATCTTTCGACGAGTTAGCGAAACAATACTCTGAAGATACTGGTTCAAAAGAAAAAGGTGGCGACTTAGGATTCTTCGGACCTGGTAAAATGGTTAAAGAATTCGAAGATGCTGCTTATAAATTGAAAAAAGATGAAGTAAGCGAGCCTGTGAAATCACAATTCGGTTACCACATCATTAAAGTAACAGACATTAAAGAACCAGAAAAATCTTTCGAACAATCAAAAGCTGACATCAAAAAAGAAATCGTTCAGAAGAAAGCACAAGACGGCGAATTCATGAACGATCTTATGATGAAAGAAATCAAAAAAGCTGACGTAAAAGTTGATGATAAAGATTTAAAAGATCTTTTCAAAGAGCAAAAAGCTGACGCTAAAAAAGACGAAAAGAAATAATGAAAAGCTCGGGCTAATCCCGAGCTTTTTTGTTTGCTCTCTCTTTGCGATACATTTGGTCTTGATTCAGATTCGGTAAGTGAAATTATATCAGCGATGTTCAAAATATATCAGCGCAACTCCAATTATATCGGCGATTCTTGAAATATATCGACTTACCGACAAAAATTGACAATGATCGCTATCCTCTCTTCGAGGAAAAACAAAAAAACCTCGATTCCACCGCACGGAACCAAGGTTTATCTTATTATTATTGATTAAATGAAAAAACTATGTTAAATTAGTACAGAAACACGTTTTATAAAATACAGAGAACGTATTTATCCGTATCTTAATTGTACACCAAAACACATCTTCAGTCAACCTCTATTTTTCACTTTTAAAGGAGTGCTTACGTATGAACAAAAAACTTGATTTAGAGCAAAAGCGATTGGATACCGTAATAGAAACGATTACGGAGCAAATTGATAAACTGGAAAACGAAACTGGCAGACGCCGGGCAGAAGTAATCCATATTCGTAAACACTTTTGGGATGACGTGAAAGTGAATACTGATACTTTTGATGATTATCTTGAAACAGTTATCAACTTAAGACAACAAGCTCAGTCACTAGCTGTCACACAAATTACCCATAAGCACACCTTTAATCGACTTGCCGCATTAAGACGCATGCATAAAGCACCTTACTTCGGAAGAATTGATTTCAAAGAAGAAGGAGAATCTGCTGCGGATCAAATTTATATCGGCGTCGCTACACTTACTGATGCAAGCGGAGAAAACTTTCTTATATATGACTGGCGCGCACCTATTTCGAGTGTGTACTACGATTATCCACCAGGACCAGCTGAATACAGTACACCAGGCGGCGTAATTCACGGTAATGTTGAGAAAAAATTACAATATATTATTCAAAATGGCGAGATTGATTCTATGTTCGATACGAGTCTTACAATTGGTGATGAAATCTTGCAACAAGCGCTCGGAAAAGGTACGAACAAACATATGCAAAGTATCGTTGCTACAATTCAGCGCGAGCAAAATGAAATTATCCGTCACGATGAAGGCCGACTCCTTATCGTGCAAGGAGCTGCTGGCAGTGGTAAAACGTCAGCTGCCCTGCAGCGAATCGCCTACTTACTATATAAATATCGCGAATGGCTAAAAGCTGATCAAATTATTCTCTTCTCCCCTAACTCTATGTTCAACAGCTACGTATCTAACGTACTACCTGAACTTGGTGAAGAAAATATGCAGCAAGTGACATTCCAAGAATATTTAAACCATAGACTAAGCAAGTCATTTGACGTTGAAGATCCTTATGAACAATTAGAATATATGTTAACGGAAACGGATAGCCCTACCTATAAAACGAGAAATGCGAGCATTCGATTTAAAGCATCTACTCAATTTTTTGAGATGATTAGAACGTACAGACAATCTCTTGAATCTTCAGGCATGCTATTTAGAGGAATGAAATTTAGAGGAAAATTAATTGTTTCTGCTAAAGAAATTACAGAGCAGTTTTATAACACTGACTCCTCCCTCCGCTTCCATAATCGAATTGAAAAGTTAACGGATTGGCTAAACAAACAAATAGATGCAATTGAAAAAGCAGAACTAAAAAAACCTTGGGTAGAAGAAGAAATTGAATTACTTAGTAAAGATGAATACCAAAAGGCTTATAAATATTTACAGAAAAAAGGCGAGTTTGACGACAACTCCTTTCATGATTTTGAGAAAGAAACGAAAGTACTTGGACGTATGATTGTCCGTAAAAAATTGAAGCCACTTCGTAAAGGCGTTCAAACATTACGCTTCATCAATTTCACAGGCATATATAAACAACTCTTCACAGATGCATCGTGGGTTACTGGGGAAAGACCGAAAGAGTGGGATGACATTTGCTCATTAACAGTAAACATGCTTGATGAAGGAAAGCTATATTACGAGGATGCGACTCCATTTTTGCTTCTAAAAGAATTAATTGAAGGCTTCCAAACGAATAGATCGATTAAACACGTACTCGTAGACGAAGCGCAAGATTACTCACCGTTTCAATTTGAGTTTTTAAAACGTCTCTTCCCTGCTGCAAGAATGACTGTACTCGGAGACTTTAACCAAGCGATATTTGCCCATGCGAGTGAAGCAGTGAATTTCAACACACTTACTAGCTTATACGGACCAGATGAAACGAACGGCATCAACTTAACTCGTAGCTATCGCTCAACAAAACCAATTATTGAATTTACACGTGCTCTCGTACCGGAAGGCAAGAACATTCACGCCTTTGAACGTGACGGCGAGAAACCTACAGTGACGAAAGTATCCAGTGACAGCGAACTGCACGAGCATATTACTGCCAAAGTTGCTGCACTACAAAAAGAGCAGCATAATACGATCGCAATTATATGTAAATCTGCAGCTGAAAGCGCCGCTGCCTACGAAGCACTTCGTCATATCGAGAATATTAAACTTGTGAAAAGTAACTCGGCCGAGTATGAGCAAGGCATTGTCGTGATCCCTGCTTACTTAGCGAAAGGTATCGAATTTGATGCTGTTATTATTTACGATGCTTCTAAAGATGTATACAGCGATGAGAGCGTTCGTAGATTGTTCTACACAGCTTGTACGCGCGCAATGCATGAATTACAACTTTATAGCGTTGGCGAAGTTAGTCCTTTTATACTTGGGGCTGATTCGGAAAGTTTTGAAGTTATTACACCTTGATATCAATCAAGGTGTTTCTTTTTAAAAACAAGTATGACCTCATCTAATATTTAGATGAGGTCATACTTGTTTTATTTTGCCGCAATATATTTACATATACTTCTGTTCACACGAAACTCGAATTTTTTATTTTAGAAAAAATTGTATAAATGCTAAACTATCATAAATATAATGGCAAATCCAACTTACCCAAACACTATTGGATTTTTTCCATACATAATTTAGTGCCAATCTAATTGGAATTATAGTTATTAATAACTGCATTGGCACAAATCCATAAGCTGGAATATGCCATAAAGCGAACAAGACACTACATATGATTGATGCTGTTCCGAATTTCAACCCTAATTTTTGTAATGCAAGAATTCCATTCGTACAAAGCAACTCTTCACCCATTAGCATAAATGGGACACGGAATAAAATCATAGAAATACTTATTACTTCTGCAACAGAATTTTTAGTTGCTGGTTCAAAAATGTAATTGAATATAGCACCAGAAATTACACCTACGATAACTACTAAAGGTAAACCCCAAAGTAATGTTTTAAATTTAAAATGTTTAAATTGGTCTAACGATATTTTCCCTAAAAAATAGTATCCAATAATTCCACATAATACAAGATTCCATGAAGCTTCAAGAATCATTCCTAATAAATTAGGTATAGCCTCTCCCAAAACATTTCCTAATAATTGATATGTAATTCCGGTAATTATCAATAACCCCAAAGCCAAGAGAGACTTCGAATCAATTTTTTTCTCTGTTTCTAAAAGCTTTGTTTCCACAACAACCCCTTCTTTCTTATTATTTCGTTAATTACGAATATATCATAGCATAATGATCTAATATCTATATAGAGATTGGATGGAAGAATTTTGAAGATATTATGAATTTTATAACCGTTACATGATAGGTATAGAAAAGCTGTGCGAATTCCTGAAAAATAAAACCACCTAGCCCTTAAAGAATATAGGGAACAGATGGTTTAGGTATTTTGATATACTTCCCGTTTTTAAGATTCACTTAACACCATACCCATAAAACTTCACAACCTAATGAATCGTTCCTTTCAAGTAAAAAAGGGCAGCCCTCGGCATACCCTTTTTACTACAAACTTCTTAATTTCCCGAGGTTTCCGAACGTTTTATAAACAAAGCTACCACGACCGCAAGTAGTGCCAAACCAAAGCCAATCGTAAAAGCGTTATGCACGCCTGAAACCATTGCCTCAGTTAATTGGGCTGGGTCAGTTGGATTTGAAGACGCGTCTAAATATTTCTTTTGTCCGGAAGTCATAACACTAATAAAGAAAGCCACTCCTATCGCACCAGCTACTTGCGATAAAGTATTCAAAATAGCTGTTCCGTGCGGATAAAATCTTCGCGGAAGTTGGTTCAAACCGTTCGTTTGCGCCGGCATCATGATCATTGAAATGGATACCATCATGCTAACATGTAATAGGATGAAAGTTATTTTAGACGTATCTGCCGTCACCTGTGTAAAGAACCACATTACACCTGCTAATAATACCGTCCCAGGAATAATAAGCGCTCTTGGACCAAATTTGTCAAAGAGCTTCCCTGAAACTGGAGAAAGCATACCATTCAATAGGCTACCTGGAAGCATGATAAGACCAGTTGCATAGACGGTTAAACCTAAAGCACCTTGAAATAGAAATGGTAGCAACGTCATTGTGGAAAACATCGTCATCATCATGATCGTCAATAAAATTGTTGTTAGCGTAAACATTGGATACTTAAATGCACTAAGATCTAATAATGGCTCTTTCAATTTCAATTGACGCAGTACAAAGAAGAGAATTGCTACAAGACCAATTAGGATGATTCCATACACCTGGAAACTATTCCAACCTTCACCTGAGCTACTAAATCCATAAACAATCCCGCCAAATCCAATTGTAGATAAAAGAATGGATAACACATCTACCTTTGGTTTCGTAGGCTCTGAGACATTTTTCAAATAGATGAACGCAAAAACAATGGAAAAGATCGCAAATGGAAGAACGATATAAAATAGCCATCTCCAATTCCATGTTTCCAAAATGATACCTGAAAGTGTCGGTCCGATGGCAGGAGCAAACATTATAACAAGCCCAATACTCCCCATTGCCGCTCCCCTCTTTTCCGGAGGATATAGAAGGAGAATCGTATTCATTAATACAGGCATCATTAATCCTGTACCTGCTGCTTGTAACAAACGACCAAGCAATAATATAGAAAATCCAGGTGCAATTGCACTTACAAATGTACCTAAAGTAAAGACTACCATAGCCCCTATAAATACTTGTCTTGTTGTAAACCATTGTACTAATAATGCAGAAGCTGGAATTAGCACAGCAACTACAAGCATGTATCCTGTTGAAAGCCACTGAAGAGTCGATGGCGTTACATTCAACTCAATCATCAATTGCGGAAAAGCAACGTTCAATAATGTTTCATTCAAAATAGTGAAAAACGCTCCAATAATCATCGATATTAAAATTGGGAGTCTTTTCACATTGTCAAACTCCTTTGACTGCGAAGAAACAGACGCAGTTTGGGTATTCATACATAAACCTCCTCGTATTCTTTTACAAATTCGTATTTCCTTTGCTAGTCATATTTAAAGTAGAACCACCCGTACCAAATTGAAAACGATACAGCACAACTACAATTATAATCAGCACTGACATAACGACGAAAATATTACTATACATATTTGCAGCGTGATTTGCAATAAAAGGATTAAGCTTTAGAGAAGTAGAACCACCGTCAAGCAGTTTCCCTACAATACTCATAGCCATCGCACCGGATATGAAATTAATCATCGACAGTAATCCCATGCCAACACCTGTCTCTTCCTTTGACAATGTTTGTGAAATCGTATTAGACATCGAAATCTGCATAAAGGTTTGTCCTACATTGCCGAAAATTAGAATGAATGCAATGACAAAAGCCGAGGCCCCAATAAAAGTAGATAATAATGAGAAAGCAAGGAATATGAATACGGAAGCAATAAAGACAAGCGCGAAATTGCCCCGCGTATCAGCGAGCCTTCCTCCCTTTCTGCCCATAATTGCCGAAGCAATTGCTGCTGGAACTAGAACAAAGCCGATATTCGAAGGAGTCAATCCATTTACTGCCGATAAAAATTGCGGCGTCATGAATGTCATACTAAAACTCATTGCTGTCGTCATAAAAGCAAGGAGCAACCCAATCGAAAAATTCTTATTTTTAAACAGAGCCGGTTTAATAAAAGGTTCCGTAGTTTTTCTAATCCGAAGAATAAAGAGGGTTAACGTAACAACCCCTCCAAGGAATAGCAATACTTGCATTTGCGTAATCGCAAGTAAGAAGAACGCGACTGATACAGCTAATAGACCTCCACCAAGAATATCAATACGCCCCGCCTTCCCTTTTGCATTGTCTAAATACTTCCTAAAGAAAGGTAGCGTCAGAAGCGGTAATAAAGAAAGGACAAACATAAGTCTCCAGTTTCCAAAACTCGTAATTAATCCAGCGGCAACTGGACCTAAAGCATTACCAAGCGCTAAACCAACTGCTGAAGTTCCAAGCGCACGCCCCCTTTTCTCTGGCGCAAAGTACCTCACCGGAATAATCATCGCTGTCGCAGGAAGAACAGAAGCTCCCGCTGCTTGAATGACACGTCCCAAAATGATAACCCAATACTCAGTAGCAAGTAGCCCCAGTAAAGAACCTAAAGCGAAAATAAGTAATCCATACGTCAACAAATCCTTTAGCCGATATTTATCCGCCAGTTTTCCCATCACGATGGAACCAACAGCATAAACGACCATATAACTAGTCATAATCCAACTAACCTCTGAAGGAACAAGGTTGAATTCTTTCCCTATCTCAGGAAGAGCTACATTAAACATCGTACCGTTCATAACCGAGAATATTAGCGTAACGACTAAAACCCCTAGCAATTTATCCGCGTTTTGTGATGATTTATCTACCATAGTGTAGACCTCCTTTTCTCTTTCCGGTAATCTATACAAAATTAAATGAGTATCAACATAATGAATATCCTCACTATTTTATTATAATGAGGATATCATTTTCATCGTACATGCTCAGTTTCTACCTCTACTCAACCGAATCTACTAATCTACAATTCGTTTTACAAAAGTCCTGTTACTGCTGAAGAATGAACGAACGCAACAATTAGCGCTACAATCATAAGCACTGCTGCCGGCATCATTTTACCGATTGAATCTTTAGCACGAATATGGAACAATACAGCTCCTAACATAATACAAGCAATCCATAATGCTGCTAAAACGAGTATTACCTCATTCCAAAAACCAAAAATTAATCCAACCACTCCTGCTAAAGCGATCCAACCTGTCGCAATTCTGAACCATTGCGGTAAACCTAAATGAGCGAAAGCTTCTACTTGCATTTTTGTTCCCGCAATTTTACTAACACTTGAAAAGAAAAATGCAAAAATTAATAAACATTGAAGTACTAGTGCTACAATAGTCATGTACAATCCTCCGTTATATATGTTTTTAAAGTATTGCTATTGAATCATGAAACGACTTACATAGATCCACCTCGCTCTATAATCATTTTCTATAGATCCCAGCATCAGTTATAATAGTAATGATTCTCGAATTATCGACAATCACACATTATGAGCATGCGATATAATGAGTTTGCTCACTAATTGTTTATAATATAGAGAGGATACTCACTAATAATATACAATAGATTTATGAAACGTGCAAAAATGAACTAAAAAATACTGAGGAGGTCATTCCACTCATGAAATCAAATTATCCAGCTGCAATAGATGTCATCCACACCTTAATGCAATCGACCAACTATGTTCAAAGAGAATTTCAATCCCAATTATCATCCCTTGACACACCTTACCATCTAACAGGGCCAAGACTACGCGTTCTATCCACCGTTTCCGAAAGCGGTCCGATTCGAATGAATGCATTAGCTGCTAAACTAGGTGTCAAAGCACGTACAGTTACCGATTTTGTTGATGCACTCGAACAAGACAAGCTCCTCATTCGTATACCCGATCCAACTGATCGCCGAGCTACATTAATTCAACTTACTGAACGCGCGCACTCTAATATGGAAAAAGCGCTCGCTTTCCAAGACAAAGTCGCAGACGATATTTTACAAAACCTCACATTAGAACAACGCGAACAGTTTTTTGAACTTCTATTACTATTAATAAAAGATAAGCAAATACCTGATTCGTGCGGAGAAGTTGAAAACGGAAAAAGTTGTTAATTGTGCAAATAAAACCACCTATACCCTAAAGAATATAGGGAACGGGTGGTTTGTTTTTTTAAGCTGATTTTCTCACTGAAATATCTTTACGCCGGTATACACTTAGCACGATCCCCATTATAAATGCATGAAATAGAGTTGGTATCAATCCGTAGCTAATAAAAGGTAATGATATAGAAGTACGCGGTAATAATCCTAAAATCATGCCAACGTTACAAATAAAATGGATTATAAAAAGAGTCACTCCGCCAACGAGAAGTAATTTACCATAACCATCATTTATTATATAAGCTATGTTCATTATTCTTACTGCAAAAAGAGAAAGAATAATGACAAGAACTAGCGCAAGCACATATCCATAATAGTAAGTCAAACTCGCGAATACAAAATCAGTATGGGCAGCAGGGATAGACTTTATATTTCCATATGTACCAAACCAACCTGCTGAAGACATCGCCTCTTGTAAACGTAAATACCATAGATCATGCTCCGGGTTTACAAGCCCTAAAATTCTAGCTATCCGGTATTCTTTTACGGCAGACCAGGAAAATAGATCCCTAATAACAAAGGGTAAAATTGGTAAAAATGTAATGAGCCATGCCGTTTTCTTTCCTAACTTACTCCACCAGAGCATAACGAATATCATTGTATTATAAATAAAAATTGGCACCATAGTTGAAAATAGATATAAAGAAAATACGTACAACATAAGAAGATGCATAAACTTTAACCTACTATTATTGAAAAAAGAAGCCCAAGCTAGAAAGAAGAATGGTATCGTCATTAAACAGTCAATTTTGATGGGGCCAATTTTTATGATTGCTTCCCCAATCACGTAATCAGTCGGAAAACATTTTAACGTTAACAGAATAAGTACACCGATTGTATAAAACAACCACCCGAGCCTCTCTAACTTCCGATAATCAAGTAGCATGATCCCAACAGCCGTTACAATGCCGAGAATCACAAAAATTACTTTGTTCATTAATAAATCTTTCGTATGCCCAAGAGCGATTATTGGCAAAAACCCTAACCCCATAGCAGCCACTAATAAAATAAGTAAGAACCAGTCCACCTTTGGCTTATGCAGTTTATTAAGTTCTTGCCCTAGTTTAACCGGACTTCCCATTTGTTCCACCGCTTTATTTTCAGCAATTTCCTCACTTAATCCTTTTTCTATCCACATGTTCTTTGCCTGTTTTAAGTGAAAATCGAGTTCAGTTGCTACAAAGCTCTTTGCTTCTTTTGATTTAATATGATTCGTAACTTCGCTTACAAAACGATCCCCTTTTTTATTCAATTCCGCCTCACTCCTGTACTAATCCTTTTAATATAAATTGTACCTTCGTAGCATTTTTTTCTGCCTTTCGCAGCATCTTTCTTCCATTATCATTTAATTGATAATATTTCGCTCCTTCATGATCCCAGCTCGATCGGATAAAACGATTCTGTTCTAGACGATGTAATACGGTGTATAAAAAACCTTCATTCCCCTCAAATTTCCGAATCCCTCTCCCTCGTAGTAGCTGTGACAATTCGTACCCTGTTTTTTCATTACTAAGCAGTTGTAAGATAGCTAAAGAGATATCCTCTTCCTTTTCGTGTGATGCATTTATTTTTTCGCGCACCCGCTTTCGATGTTGATCAGAAAAGCTCAAATGTTTAAACGTCGTATTCTCCATTGATTTTCGCATGCCTTTTAATCGATCTTCCATTTGATTATTCCTCCAATCCTTTCTTCAAAAGCTCCTTCGCTTTTTTCAGTCTCGTTTTTATCGTGTTTTCTTTCACGTCTATTACAATAGCAATCTCTTTAATTGATAATTCCTCATAATAAAATAGATAAATGACTTCTCGGTATTTTATCGGTAAATTCATTACTGCAGAAGCGAGCTCACGGTCCTCAGCATTTTGAATGACAGTTTGTTCGACACTATCATTTTGAACCCCAATATAAGCAGCTTCATCCTCTGTCACGATCACCTTTTTGTTATACCAACTTTTTATATAGTCCTTACATTGATTAATCGCAATTCTCCATAACCACGTTTTCACATTCGACTTCCCTTTGTATGTATGAAGAGATTTATAACACTTCACAAATATATCTTGCGTTACATCCTCAGCAATCTCTTTATTGTTCACATATGAATACACAAGCTGTAACACTTCTTGTCCATACTTGTTCATAATTTCATCGATAAGGAGTTCCTTATCCTCTATTTCAAACGCTTCTACCGTTAATTCATCCACATCATTTCCTCCTTCCCATATATTAGACGACGCACTGTATGGAAAAGTTTTATAAATGTATAAAAAATAAGGATGGCAATGTCCGTGCCGTTTTGTTTAACCTTTATTTCAAGTACTCTTGATTTCATAAAATCCATGTAGCCCTTTAAACTCTGCATGGGAAACAGTCACTTATTTATAAGTACTACTCCATCTCCATCTAAAAGTTCAAGCTCATTTTCACTTCCACATAATATTTTAAATCGCACTTATACTATATATAACTTACATTCACTTTCTCATGGTATAATTTCATTTCTCTAGACATTCAAATATCATAATACGAAAGATGTACTATACGGAGGCCCAAAATAATAATGCCAAAGAAAAAAATCATAACTTTACTAACCACCTTAACATTAGCTTGCGGATGCACAGTAGCACTAGATTCACCCAACCAAACTAGTACTACTCCCCTAAAAACGGAGACTTTCACAGGATATGTTATTTCAATTGACACTGTATACATACTCGTTGCAGATACCCCTACAAAAAGGGAAGCCCTTTCCTACTCAGAGATGGAAGCAATGAAATTTATTCCAAATAAACTATTAAAACTTCCAATAGAAAAAAATAAGAATTATCAATTAGGGGATAAACTCGCTATATCTTTCGGAGTAACGACTAAATCTACACCACCAATTGCACCTGATGCGACCATTGAAAAAATACGTGATTAATTAACCAGTAACCGTAGGAGTTCTTACTCCCATCAGCTGCCCTTTTCTTTTTAAATTAACATTTTTTATAAAACATTTCCTCAGCAAATTACATATAATAAACCGAATAGTCGTTACAATACATTCACTTAAAGAGCGCCTCTCTCCCAAGGCGCTTTTTAAGTTTGCAATAAGGGTTTTATCGCAGTGTTCTAGCCGTTCTGGATTGTCATAAATATTTTATCAAAACCATCACCCGAAAGCTTTTCTTTTAGCAAGGTGTACCTTCGGCTAAATTAAAAAGAGAACTCCTTTAGTCGAGTCCTCTTTCATCCTAACACTCACTTAAAGAATCTAATATTTCATGACCATACACAGATGGCTTGATTATATCAAAACCGATACATAACACACAAAAAACCACCTAAAGGCTCCCCTTCAGGTGGTTTTCTATTTTATGCTAATGCAGCTGCCTGCTCTTGTTGATCTACAGGAATGACAGCGTCTGTTAATGCTTTTTCTAGTTCTGCTGTGTATTTCATTTGCTCTTCTTTGCTCCAGCCAAGTTTCGCAGCCATGTAGTTGATTACTGCTTCTTTCCACTCGTATACCCAGTGGATGTTGAAGAATACAGCGCCTCTGCGGCGTACGAAGAAGTCAACTGGTTTTGCTGTCATTTCGTAATCCATTGCGTATACAAGTGGGATTAGAACGTCTAGCGGCATGTTGTATTCTTTCGCTTCGTCTTTATGTTTTTTCGCTAAGTCGAATAGTACGTCTACGTTAGAGCCGTAGAATTTCGCGAATTCTTCTGCTTGTGCTTTCGTTAAACCAGATTTCGTACCTTCGTCTGCTTTTTTCGCAACGAATGCTGGGAATCCGTGTGAACCACTTACATGTCCACCAGAGATTGGCATATGTTTCGTGTCGCTCTTCGGATATGCACTATGACCTTCTTTTTGTAATAAATTCGTTACGTAGTCTACTACCATTTCAGCCATTTTGCGGTATCCAGTTAATTTACCACCTGCGATTGTAATTAAACCAGATTCAGAAGTCCAAATTTCATCTTTACGAGAAATTTCAGATGCATTCTTACCTTCTTCATAAATTAACGGACGTACACCAGCCCAGCTTGACTCAATGTCTTTCTCCGTAATTTTTACGCTCGGGAACATGTAGTTAATCGCATTAATGATGTATGTGCGATCTTCTGTTGTCATGTGTGGTACAGCTGCGTCTTTATCATAGAACGTATCTGTTGTACCTACGTATGTTTTTCCGCCGCGAGGAATCGCGAACACCATACGTTTATCTGGTGTATCGAAGTAAATCGCTTGACCTAATGGGAAACGTTTTTGGTCAATTACTAAATGCACACCTTTTGATAACTGAAGTACTTTTCCTTTTTTCGAGTTATCTTTTTCACGCAGTGTATCTACCCAAGGACCAGCTGCGTTTACAATTTTCTTACCGTACACTTCATATACTTCTCCATCTAGTAAATCGATTACACGTACACCACATACTTTTCCATCTTTATATAAGAAACTGTCTACTTTTGCGTAGTTAACAGCTTTCGCACCGTGTTCAATTGCTTCTTTCATTACTTCAATTGTAAGACGCGCATCGTCTGTACGATATTCTACGTAGTAACCGCCGCCTTTTAATCCTTCTTGTTTTACAAGAGGCTCTTTGTTTAATGTTTCTTCACGGTTAAACATTTTTCTGCGCTCGCTTCGTTTTACGCCTGCTAAGAAGTCGTATACACGAAGACCAATTGATGTACTGAATGATCCGAACGTACCGCCTGTATGGAACGGAAGTAACATCCACTCTGGTGTTGTTACATGGGGACCGTTCTCATATACGATCGCACGCTCTTTCCCCACCTCTGCTACCATTTTCACTTCAAGTTGTTTTAAATAACGTAGACCACCGTGTACAAGCTTCGTTGAACGACTTGATGTACCTGCTGCAAAGTCCTGCATTTCAAACACAATTGTTGATAACCCGCGTGTTGCTCCATCTAATGCAATACCAGAACCAGTAATACCTCCACCAATTACGATCACATCTAACTCTTGTTTATTTACTCCGTTTAATACGTCTTTACGTTGTTTACTTGAAAATTTCATGGTAATTCCTCCCTTTGATAACGAAAAAAGAGACCACAAACTCCGCTATAGATTTCGCCTCTATAGCGCGTTGTGGTCTCTCCAAATCTCCTACCGAATTATTAACTTGTCACCATTATAACACTGTTTATGATTATTTGAAAGCTTTTGTTGCTTCAATTGCTTTTTTCCATCCAGCATATAGCTCTTCGCTTGTTTCCGCTTCCATCGTTGGTTCAAAGCGTTTGTCCATATGCCACTGTTCTTTAATTTCATCTTGGTTTTTCCAATATCCAACCGCAAGACCAGCTAAGTACGCTGCACCTAAAGCTGTCGTTTCATTGATCACTGGACGCTCTACAGGAACATCTAAAATATCACTTTGGAACTTCATTAAGAAGTTATTTTTAACAGCTCCGCCATCTACGCGTAATGTGTTCAGTTCAATACCTGAATCTGCTTCCATTGCGCATAATACATCTTTCGTTTGGTAAGCTAAAGATTCTAGTGTTGCACGAATGAAGTGCTCTTTCGTCGTACCGCGCGTTACACCAAACATAGCGCCGCGTACTTCACTATCCCAGTACGGTGTACCAAGTCCTACGAATGCTGGTACAACGTATACACCTTCAGTTGATGCAACGCGTGATGCGTACACTTCACTCTCACTTGCATCTTTAAACATGCGCATTCCGTCACGTAACCACTGAATTGCAGAACCTGCTACGAAAATACTTCCTTCTAATGCATAGTTCACTTTACCATCTATTCCCCATGCAATTGTTGTTAATAGGCCATGCTCAGAAGCTACTGCTTTTTCACCTGTGTTCATTAACATGAAGCAACCAGTTCCGTAAGTATTTTTCGCCATACCTTCACCGAAACAAGCTTGTCCAAATAATGCTGCTTGTTGGTCACCAGCTACACCTGCAATCGGTACATTTTGACCGAAGAAGTGATAGTCAATTGTTTCTCCGTAAATTTCAGATGATGGACGTACTTCTGGAAGCATGCTCTTTGGCACTGTTAACATATCTAGAAGCTCATCATCCCACTGTAAGTCGTGAATGTTAAACATTAATGTACGTGATGCATTTGAGTAATCCGTTACGTGCGCTTTTCCGCCAGATAATTTCCATACAAGCCACGTATCAATTGTTCCAAATAATAGATCGCCGTTTTCTGCTTTTTCTCTTGCACCTTCAACGTTATCTAAAATCCATTTTACTTTCGTACCAGAGAAGTATGCGTCAATTAAAAGACCTGTTTTTTCGCGAACCATTTCGCTATAACCTTTTTCTTTTAACTCATCACAAATTTCAACTGTTTGACGAGATTGCCATACGATTGCGTTGTAAATTGGTTTTCCAGTCGTTTTATCCCAAACAACCGCTGTTTCACGTTGGTTCGTAATACCGATACCAGCGATTTGTTCTGGTTTTACATCTGCTTCGCTTAAGCAAGTTGCGATAACTGCTAAAATAGAACCCCAAATTTCTTGTGCGTTATGCTCTACCCAGCCTGGCTTTGGAAAATGTTGTGTAAACTCTTTTTGAGCTGAATGAACAATTTCACCTTTTTTATTGAAAAGAATTGCGCGTGAGCTAGTTGTTCCTTGGTCTAAAGAAAGAATATATTTTTTCATATCGGTTTCCCCCTATGCTACTTTTCTACTATTTGTATTGCTTTCACTTTTTTTACTTGTCATATAAGAGATTGCTAGTACAATCACAGTTGCAATAATCACATAAATAAGTGCCGCATTTTGTTTCCCTTCAAATACAACTTGATGGAATAATCCTGCAAGTGATCCACCTAAAATTGGGCCAACTACTGGAATCCATGCATACTTCCAGTTTGAACCGCCTTTTCCTGCAATCGGAAGGAAGAAGTGTGCGATACGCGGACCTAAATCACGAGCCGGGTTAATCGCGTATCCTGTTGTTCCACCTAATGATAAACCAATACTTACGATTAAGAAACCTACGATAAATGGATTTAAACCATCTGCAAATTTATTTGCTCCAATTGCTAATATACCAAATACTAAAACGAATGTTCCAATCATTTCACTTAAAAGGTTTGTAAATGTGTTCGGAATTGCTGGACCTGTTGCAAATACACCTAATTTTGTTCCTGGATCTTCTGTTTCTTTCCAGTGTGGTAAGTAATGTAAATATACAAGAACTGCCCCGATAATTGCCCCAATCATTTGTGCTGCGATATAACCTGGTACGTCACTCCATGGGAACGCTCCCTTAAAAGCAAGCCCAATCGTTAAAGCCGGATTCAAATGTGCCCCACTAATTGATCCAACTGCATACGCTGCAACCGCTACTGCTAAGCCCCAGCCCATTGTAATGACAATCCAACCAGAATCTTTCGCAAACGATTTCTTTAAACTTACACCAGCGCAAACGCCGCCACCAAGTAAGATTAACAACGCAGTCCCTACTAACTCTCCTAAAAATGCTGACATAGTATCCCTCCACAATCAATTTAAACGCTTCCAAATGTGATAGAGGTAAAATGAATGGCCATTCGTTTTTGTAAAAAGAAAAAGACCCACAGCTTTGCACGCTTCTATATAAATTTATATAGAAACAATGAAATGTGGATCTCTTCTTTTCTCCGTCACGTTTATTAACTTGTCTATAATGTTAACCTCTCATGAAAGCGGTGTCAACAGAATTTTTTCACATTTTCGTCACTTTTTTTGGTAATGTTTCCATAGTTCGCGTTTTGATGTCGTAATTGCTGTCGCACCAGCATTTAACGCTCTTTCAACATCTTCCACAGTACGAATGAAACCACCCGCTAAAATCGGGACACCAGTACGCTCTTTCACTTCAGCAATCACATCCGTTAGCGCACCCGGAAGCACCTCTATATAATCCGGCTTCGTTTTTTCTAGCAAATTACAGCTCTTTTCCATCGCGCTAGAATCAATTAAAAAGATGCGTTGAATGGAAACAACACCCTTTTGCTTCGCCTTCATAATTACACTCGCCTTTGTCGAAAGTAACCCGTACGGTCTAAACTCTTGGCATAAATACTCCGTCGCATGCCCATCACTCTGCAAGCCATGAATTAAATCCACATGTAAAAATACCTTCTTACAATATTGCTTCGCAAGTGACACGACACTCTTCAATTGACCGACATGAATATCTAAAATAACAATATACTCATACGAACTATGTAACAACTTCTCCAAATCTTTAATTTGCCTCACTGCCGGCAAAATCTTCTGTTCATGAAATTCCATTCTAAATGTCCCCTTCTTTATGTCATCCTATCCTTTATAGTACACAATTTGAGTAGAAAGAACAGCTAGTGCGGGGAATTATTTCCTCTATCTATATATTTTCTTCAACTTATCAGATCCCATACCACCTATGACCATTAATATGAGAGGTAAAAAATTCATTATATATGGTGCATCTGCTACAAATGTAATGCTCGCCCCGGCAAACTTATTTAACATCCATACAACGATTTTGGTAAGAAACAAAAATACGCCTAGCATGAATAGACTATCGAAAAACACCTTCCATTTTGGATACGCTAACTTTTTACTATCTTCAATTACTTTTTGCGTCAACTCTTCATCACTCCTTAACAGTTCATCAATTGTAATACCGAACAAATCACTTAAATGAATAATAATTTCAATGCTCGGATAGTTCTTTCCCGTCTCCCATTTCGAAACAGATTGCCTACTTACATGAATTTTTTCAGCCAAATCATGTTGCGACCAATTTCGTTTTTCTCGTTCTTCTTTTAAACGTTCACTAAAAATCATACTGTGTTTATCACCTCTCTATGCCTAGTATGATCAAATAACTGTTGAAGAGTAAAGCGAGTTGTCGTTGCGTAGGTGGTGCAACTTGTGCGTTACATCTAAAAATGAAGCTATGTAGTATGTCGATTTCATATATTTTTCTTCTATAATAATTTCCCGAACAATAATACAATGAACAGATGATTAGATTAAGCATAAAAATACGCCATTCTTTCTTATCATTCTCCAGAAAGAATAACGTAAAGTTTCATTTTACTCATCATTTTTCGGACTGTATGAAAATCCCGGATATTTCACAACAGGCCATTTCTCCTTGCGCAGAGAATCCATTACTTGCGGCCCAACATGTATATTACTTTCCACTATTTCTTTAGGAGTCAATGCCATCCACTGATTTAATGATACCTCTTCAAAAAGATTGCTTCTGAACATCTCTAAAAACCACAATGTTTCATCTCCTATATTTTGAATATAATGCCCTTCGCAAACGGAACATACCCGACATCGCCAGCTCTATAATCAAATGTACGAGAATAAAAACTTCAAGTTAGGAACTACCTCCGCATCAATTACAAGCTAAACGAGCATATTCGGATTTTGAATATCCGACATAACATTACGTGTTCCGGGATCGATCGTATCTGCCCCATCGCTATGAATTGATTGCGGTATACTTCCTCCCCCTTCAGTAACATTGCATTTTTCATCGTCCCCTTTTTTATCCCATTAGTAAGAAAAAAACTCCTTCATAGTGTATAAATCAGGTTTTGGATGGTTACTGCGACTGAATACAACAGGTGTCACTCTAACAAACTACTATCACAGTTTAAAAAGAGGATGACCTGTAAAAGCTTTAAGGAAAATACAAAAACGCCCTCTGTTTCAAAAAATAAACAGAGGGCGCCTCTTCATTATATAAATCTATAAATTCAAATTATACAATAAATACAACAAAAATATATTCATTTAACAGATGCGATTGACTAAATCTGAATACTATGATACTTTTAAAAATGAATAAAGAGAATTCCCCTCGGTTTTTTTACATATTTTGTGAGAAACTGCCGTTTTATAACGGTTTTTTAATTATCTACAAATATACAGGGATTTCCTTTTTCATACATAAATGAAAGGAGTAATCAGAATGCAACAAATTTTGTTTAAATTAACAGGAGTAGCTTTTACTTTCACAGTTGCGATTTACATCGCTTTGTGTCCTATTTTAAACCAAGGAAATCCGCTTACTATTTTAGTAGTTTGGGAGCAAGCGAAATACCAGATTCTCGGTCTAGTTGTTACCATAGTAATCTTATTACTTATTCTTCTAAATCGCAAAAGAAAATAAGTAGTTTTCAAACCTCTTTCTTTCTGCAAAAAGAAAGGGGTTTTTTATACTTTGTAAACATTTTTTGCAATATATAAATATCTATTCTAACACTAAATAAATATTACATTAATTAATATTACTATTTACCAAATTATAAAAAATTGGTAAATATATATCTATTCGAATTATTTATTTCATCAAAAAGAAATAATTCCTTTTTAGATTCACTGCAAGTATTGTTTGCACTATCTAAATGTAACTTCAAAAATTAATTATTTTTTACGTTTGTTGACCAAATAATAATAAACTGGTATAGCTAACACTCATAATATTATCAAAAACATTGACTATAATCAATAAAAAATCATCAAAAAATTTATTATTTATCTCATTTAAATCTTATTTTATTATCAAAAACCTATTATTTATCTTATTTAAATCTTATTTTATTATCAAAAACCTATTATTTATCATCAAAGATTTATTTAATTCCCCTATTTAACTCTCTATCCACTCTAAATTTAATCACCAAAACCATTGACTATAGTCAACAATAACTCATCAAAAACCTATCTAAATCATCGTTTTAAAAACCTCTAAATTTTTTATATCAACACATACAACATTCATTATATTTTAGAACCAACCGTATCTAAAGATTCAATTGTTCGTTGTTTTAGCGATTATATCTTATCCAGTTCCTATCTAATTCTAAATCAAACTAAAACCGAATCCTTATCACTATCCTGCTTCCCCTTCTTATCATTCTCCAGAAAGAAAATCATTTTTTTCATCTCTCAACTTATACTATCCTGGATAGCACCAGGGAAATTAACGAAGAAATACAATTAGAACGTACAAAAAACCCTGTAAAATTTATTACAGAGTTTTTTTACCGACTATTTATTGTTTCGCATAACGAATACGAACGTTATCGTCCATATGATAAATTTGTAATGTGTTTCCATCATAGTTTTGTAATTTATACATCATACTATCATTTGTTAACTTTACTTCTTGACCGTCTTTAACTGCTTTTGTTACTTTTAAAGATAACTGGAATGACGGAACATCTACCGCATATGTTCCTGTTAAGTAGTTATCTTTATTCGGATAAGAACCATTCGCATAGGACTCAAATGTTTTATCACCTTTTAGTACTAACGTAGTTTTTATGCCACTACCGTAATCAATACCCCAATTCCCAATAATCTCAGTACCATCTTTGATGTTTTTCTCCATGTTTCCATAATTAATTCCTAACTCTTCACTTGTACCAACTGTACCTACAAATACTCCCGTTTTAGCTTGGCTTTTATCTGTTTGAGCCTGACTACCAGTATTTGGGTTTGTCGATGTAGAATCACTTGTTGTACTAGTAGATTTTTCTTTGGCTGTATCACCTTTTATTTCGGATCTTAACTTATCGAATGTAGGTTTCCAAATACGTTTTGCTTCCTCTAGCTTTGTATTTGCTTTATTTAAGATTTCCTTATCAGTCTCTAAGCTGAAGCCTTTATCGTTGAATAACTTCTCTATTTCACTGAATGTTTCTCTTAGTTTACTTGTCGCTCTTTCAATCTCTTTTTGATCTTCTTTATGTTTTGGCGGTGCGTAAATCTTCTCTATCTTATCAAATACTTTATAGATGTCTTTAATACTATCTAATACCTCAGCTTTTGATTTACTTCCATTTCTCAAATCTTTTACAGAAGCATCATAGTAATCAAATCGTCTTAACATATCCTGTTCAATGTCTAATAAATACTGTGCATAATCTTCATCTAAAACTCGAACCTTTTGAACATCTTTACTTTCTTCTTTCGAATTAGTTGATTTTTCTTTCGTTTCAGCAGCCTTAGATTTACTTGTTTCTTCTGTCTTTTCTTCTTTATTTGCCAAATCTTTTACTGTAACACAGCCACTTAATAATATGGCAACTGGAACTGCAGCAGCTATTAGTTTCTTTACTTTCATACCTCATACCCCTTTAAGTCATTTATTCTTAGTTAGTTTTACTACCGATACTCTTCGCTGCCTCTTCAAACAGTTTTGAACCTTCTTGTGCTTTACTTAATGATTGATGCATTTTACTCTCGTCTTCTTGGTCTAATGCATCAAAGAGAAGTTGGAAACAATCCGCATACAGTTCCATCGATTGCTTTATCTTCGCCTGTTCTCCCTGTAATTCAGGAGGTGCTTGTAGATTCTTCAGTTTCTTCGTTGTTGCCTTTGCTCCACCTAAACTCAGTTGTACTTCACTTTTCTTTTGTTTGTATGACTTTACATCTGAACCTGCTATTCCTTCAATCAATTTCATTGTATCTTCAATTTGAGTAGCACTGTTTATGATATCTGCCTTGTACCTTTCAACATCTGAGCCAGTTACCTTACCAGTTGAAGAACTAGAAGCAGTTGAATTATTTGAAGAAGAACTTTGTTGACTACTTGATGAGCTACTATTTGTACCTTCACCTTTCGCTACAGATACGCTATCCTCTTTCTTGCTATCAGTTGACTTACTCTCTTTTTCAGCAGTCTTACTCTCTTTCTCTACCTTTTGCGTTTCTTCTTTCTTTGGTTCAGCTTTCTTACCATCCGTTTCAATTGTAATACAACCACTCAATAACATAACTGGTAACGCTAAACTTACTAATTTCTTTGCTTTCATGATTACTAATACCCCTTTATTTGTAAAATGTAGTGCAAACAAGTTAATATACTTAACTAATAAATTCTCCCAAATAATTTATCAGCATCTACTATCCATAGATTTCCTGTATATTCATAATCTTTCCATATATCATTTTACAGAGAATTACATATTTGGTCAAAGGGATTTATGTAGTCTTTGAAGGGAAATTTATTAAACGAAGAGAAATTTTAATCACAAAAAAAGAAGCTAACAATACATTGTTAACTTCTCAGCTGAAAGTAAAATAGTATCTTTCCTTATCTTCTAATATCTAGGTTGGGATTGAATATTTGTAAGATGAACATCAAACATATCAATGATTTCAAGAAATCTATCAGCTTCACGGAAAACATGGTCTGCTAATAACGGGTGGATGATACTCTTAATTTTACATTGCTCAATTAAATCACGTGCTGTTTTCTTAAAATCCCGAAGAGATGTAACCGACACACGATTTTGATCTAAAAATTGATCTAAAAGAGGGACTGTTTGGGATTGTGGCTTCATAGATTCTAAGTCAATTGCTTGATACATCAATTCATCAAAATCATTGCTAAAATTCCGTGCTGTATCTACAAGCTTTCTTTCCGATGGATCAAGAAGATGACCAATAAATTTAGCATGGTCTGCCATAATCCTTAAAAAGAAAACATTTTCTTTAATAATAGCATCAGGAAGGGCATCTAATTTACCTTCATTTAATTGTATTAAGCGTTTTCTAAAATAGTCAGCTTCCCTACTTGTATGATCAACTAACAGCGGAAAATTATTTTGTCCTGGCAATTTACATGTGAGAATTAACCCTAAAATTTTTCGTTTAAATCCCCAAATATTAGTTGCGGCTTGTTGTACTTCTGCATTAAATCTTTTTATTTGCTCAGGATCTGTTTCATTTGTATAGGAATGCGCTATTTGTTCAATATGTTCAAACAATCGATAAAATTGATTCGCCTCTTCGATTAGTTGCGTATCCTCGCATCTAAACCCTAAGCGAAGAAAAAAAGAATGCTCCTTCATGATTCTAGACCAAAAACGAATTTCATTTAATGAACGCTCAACAAACATTACAGACGTAACACCTGTATCAGGATGTAATGATGTTTCATCCCTATGCATTGTTAATCCCCCCTGTAGATACTGCGCTAGTTCCATTCTTATGAGGAAATATATATATAAATACCATCAATAAAGGTTCATGATGAATTTCGTATACATGCTCCCCAAAAAGAAAAAAGGCTACCACCTAGATGTAAAGTTCTACTAGGTGGTAGCCTTTCAAAATTTTTATTAAAGCAATACCGAATCTTTATCACTATCCTGATTCCGTTTCTCTCGCTCTTCTTCTAAACGCTTCATATATACTTCGCCTTCTTTTTCGATAAACTCATTATCCATCTCTTGCTCTTTTCTTGAAGTATATAAAACCATGTAGCCACTTAATACGATCCCGACGATTACAAGATACACCCACCATGGTAAAGTTTCCACTGTACTTCATTCCTTTCCTTAGACAAGCCTTATTAGTTTCACTGTATGAGGAAAGAAGTGGATTTATGCTTAAATTTTATTGTGGATTCTTCGCAAAGAATGCTTGTACATATTCCATAAACTCTATTGGTTCCTGGCGAAACGGTGCGTGGTATCCTTTTTCAATGATATGGAACGTACTATCCGTAAATAGCTGATGATACAGTTCACCATTTTTCCAAGAAACGCTCTTATCGTGTCGTCCCCATAAAATTAAAGTCGGCACCTTAATTTTATCTGCTTCCATCGCGATGCGGCGCTCTCTCATTTTCGTCAGCTGATCATAATGTTCTTTATCGTCGCGACTATTTTTCACTGCGTTTTTATTATACTCCGTAATCTCTGTTACAGTTTGTAAGTCCGTTGATAGCGGCGGCACTTCATAACTTTCTTTTTGCTGGAAAGACTCTATCCCTGTAGAATCGGCTAAAATGAGATGCGTTACTGCATCCGGATATAAATAAGCTAAATTTAGAGACATCTCTCCGCCCATCGAATGGCCAAGTACTGCGAATTGATCGTATCCAAGTTTCTTCATTAGTTTATAATATAAATTCACTTGCGCAGGAAACGAATACTGAAAATCAACTGGCTTAGAAGAACGCCCAAACCCTAAAATATCAACTGCGATAATCGTATGGTCCTTTACAAGTTCCGGATAAATATCACTAAATCCATCTGATGAACCACCAAATCCGTGAAGCATAAGCAACGGCGGCTTCCCCTCACCAATTTGCTTAAAATAAATCGTCTGTCCATCAATCTGCGCCATACTCTCTTTCGTATGCAGCTTCATCATAACAGTATTTTTCACTTCTCCAACCTTTGCAATCGGCTTATCAACGAAGTTACATACGATTAACAAAACGAGCACAATACCGCTAATGAAATAAAATTTAAACCGTTTCAAGTTCCCGTCTCCTTTCTCTTGTTGCTATTTAAAGTTTTTACATTATTTGGTTGTTTTATGATTAATTTTAATTGTAACTATAACAGTTACAATTATATTAAAAAAATATTACTCACTTCTATTAGTGATGGTTATTTTGTAACTATTATAGTTACATATTTAAAGTAAGTCAATTCTTTTCTTACAGAGTGCCAGGAAACCCTTTAGGGGTTCCCGGCACTCTGTAATCTATTTGATTTTAGTGAAAGAAAACAATATAAAATAATAGAATTTAGAAAAATAGCCCTCCACTAACCCCTTTTTGGTTGGGCTATCACTTTCCTTTCTAGGTTTTAATTCTTTTTCCATGTGTTCGACCGTATATGATTTCATTTACGTTATGAAATTCTTTAATATCGATCAAGAATAATCCTAGCATACGTTCCAGTTCAACTAGATATTCACTATCGTCACTAATGACAATTGTTAATTTAAATTTATTTAATTCAATTCCCACTGGAACTATGCTTTAGATACTTCCGTTTGTCATTTAGCATTCTCCTTATTCTTTTATTTCTAAATTACATTTTACATTCATATATTTGTACATTACCACTTTTTCATCTAAATATATAATAAGGTTACTCGTTACTTTATATACTACTTTTTAACAACAAAAAGACGGCACCAATTGCCAGCACCGTCTGATTACTTTTTCGTTATATTTATTATAAAGTCAAATATATCCATATATAATTGAGAACCTTTGTCCCAAAACACCTATATTACAGACTGATAGAAAAATACCAAAAGCAAAAACATTATATTTTCAATCATACGAAGATATTGAGAGTATGATTGAAATACGTTGGTGTTTCAGAAACATTAGAGATGTTGTATTCGTTTGATATAGGGTTTCATGATGCTGATGAATTTGCTATGAATAGATGGGACTTTAGGGTACTACTATCTCATTGTACAAAAGGGAATTTGTGTTTAAATAATAGCATACTCTTAAAGTTTTTATTTTGAAAAATACAGAAAAGACACCAAAAGGTGCCTTCCTCCGGCTTGAACCATCTTAATCTGAATCAATATTAACATTTAACAAAGCCCATTTTGAAAAAATGTCTAATAATCACGACGTTCCGCATCTCGCAATCCTGCTTCATATCCATCTTGTTCCCCTTGATATCTTCCAGCATCATAGGCTTGATCATATTCTGTATATTTTCTAGGTGGTGGCGGTGGAAGAAAAACGTGTGCCATCGGTTGGCGGCAATAAGTTGTTGCAATCGAACTGCATATCGCAAAACATGCCGTGAAGATAAAACCACCCACTAGTGTGTGCAATACGGCATCCATGGAGAATGACTGTTTTGCCCAAATGCTATAAAACAAATAAGTGGCAACGCCGCTTACGAAAAACGATATGATACCTGATGTAATGGTAAAGCGGTGACGATACCCACATATAAAATGAAACAAATAAAGTACAAATATAGCAAGGCCGCTATAAGATGTTTCGTACGAGATAATCTTCATACCTGTCAGCATGTAACTCAAAATATAAGATAAATAAAAGCTGCAAATCAAACTAACACTAGCATTAAATAGATACATAGGCAAGGTGTATACCTTTCTCGTGAAACAGGAAAAGAGTAAAAACCCGACCGCAAGTAAAACTGAAAAACGGAAAAATTCCAAATCAATAGGAAAAATCATTTTTAAAATGGAAGCATAGCTGTATCCGAGTATGAGGCATAACACAGGGTGAACGATATATTGATGCCACCTTGCAGACCCAATATGGCAAAAAGCATAGAATATAACGACACATATCGGAATCAATACACTGAAATCCGTTTTATCATACGACGTATAGCCAAGAGCAGGTATAACGTAATCTGCTAAAGAAAAGAGTACGCCAGTAAATAGAATACCCACCAATACTTTTAACCGATTGCTGTATTGCAAACTCGTAAAAATGGATGTATACATCCAGCAGTTAATGGTGAGAAATTCCTCATCCTCCGAACGTATTCTTGGATCTTTTGGTTGTGTAGGTTGTAATCTCATGATTGTCCCCTTTCTTTTCTGCTTTTATCTTGTTAACTTCCTTACTAATTTTGGACAGAAATTAGCCGATTCCATGTACATTAAAGAATCGTTTTTTATTTTGAAGGATATATCAGGACCTAATTTATTTTTATTTATCGATCATTGTGAGTGGTCCAAATTTCTATACTGATTTCATCGTCGTTTCCTGTTATACGCGAATCAAAACTAACACCATTACTCATTTTAATACCATCTGGATGTTTTTGTCTTGCGAGTACGAGATTTTCCATCTCTTTTGTCCATTTGATATTAGTAGCTTCTGTCATTGCTTGGATGGTATTCATATCTGTTACATTTCCGTAATAAGAGATGTGTACAACCTCACGTGCATCGTTTAAATGTACCTTTACTTCGGTATATCCTTTTGATTGATATTCTGTTTTTGACTTTGTGGAATACACCGTATAGCCAACTAAGTGGTCTTGTTTCTCATATTCGAAGGGAAAGATGTCTTTGCCTTCTTTTTTCATTTTCCCTTTGATTTTGTTATAGTTTTTAATATATTGATCCATCGAAACTTTTTTGAATGGAGCTTTTATTTCTTGTTTGCCATTTGATTTGTCTGTCCAGTCTTCTGATGCTCCATTTCTAGTTGCAGCTTGTTTTACTTCTTCTTTTTTTGTTTCAGTGTCACAAGCTGCTAATCCCATACATAAAACAGAACAAGAGAGTGTTAATAGTAGTTTTTTGTTCATAATAAGTATCCCCCCAATGCATAATTTTTTTCATCAATTCGGTTAGATTTAATATATATAAATAATATATTAAACATCTTCAAAATACAGGAAAAAAATGTATAATTACAGCGTTTATTATACTATAGGGGGCAAGGTATGTATATATTGAAAAATCGACAAAATCACCTATTATACTTTTTATAAAAAAGACACCCTAAGGTATCTTCCTCTAAATTGATAGAACAATTACAAGCGGATGTCTTTTTCAACTGTACTTTTTTATCATCTTCACCTGCTATAGCTCCAATTACACAACAAATAAGGAAAGAGGAAATATAGCCTATATGATAATAAAGAAAAGGGACCTCGTTATGAGGCCCCTTTTCTTTATTATTTAATTTAAAAATGGTCAGCGTGTGAGTCTTGTTTGCTAATACCGCCGCCATCTCCTCTATTATCTGCTGGTGCTCCGCCATCTCCTTTATTGAAGTTAGCTGGTGCTCCACCAGTATCCCCCTTATTAAAGCTAACGTAGTCTGGTCTTGCTGGCGCTCCACCGTCACCACGATTTAAAGCCTGGCTCTGATCGCCTAAACTACTTAAACCAAATGCTAAAACAGTCGTTGTTATTAATCCTGTTACTATCACACCTAATTTTTTCATTATTTCAAAGCTCCTTTTTCTAAGTATTTTTTACTCGCTTTATTACTCATATAAAAATATTCACTAGCTTTAGAATCATTTGATTCCTCATAAAATCGTATTGCTAACTTTTCAGTATATTCTTCTACACAGTCCCATAATGATTCCTTTTCAAAATACGAGATTCCTTCTAGAACCACTCTTTCTAATTCTGCTGTATTGGATTTTTTATTCAATTCATTTAAAATCATAAAACGATATTGAAACTCTTGATTTTTCAATTCATTACAAACTTTTAATCCTAATTCGATAAACTCATTCGCTAATTCTACTCTGTTTAGTTTGTAATTCTCTTCAGCTAAAGTAAATACCCCTTTATAATGCTTAGGTGATTTTTCAACAACTTCAGAAATATGACGAATTGATAATTCTGAAAGATTTTGACTTCCATATAACCACCCTAAATTACTTTTCACCATTAGAATGTATCGTTCTACTTGTTGATGTTGGAAAATATTTAATGCAGAATCGAAACTTTCTTCTGCTAGCGAAAATTGTTTTAAGTCTACACTACATAGCCCGTATATATTTTTACAAAGCGCTACACTTAGTTCATGCCCACTATGCCTCTCAAACTCTTCTCTTGCCTTATTCACATTATCAATTCCTAAAATTGGTTGATATGATTGGTAGTAATAATAGCCAAGTCGATAATAAAACTCCGCACGCTCTACTGGATTTGTAATATTCCCTAACAGTAATTCTGCTTTCTCAAACTCTTCACTTGCAGCTTTATAATTCGTTACTAATGTTTCTTTAATCGCTTTAAAGAAATGATAATAATATGTTAAAACATTATCATCAACAATATATAAAGAATCACTTCTATCAAAGCTACTATTTGTAACACTTAGACTATCTACTAATACTTGATAACGAAATTCTAATAAAGCATAGAAAAAGGATATATTCTTTTCCTCTTTGAAATCATTTATTTTGGATTCAATCTCTTCTTTCAAAAATTTTGATTGCTTAAAATCTTGCTGCAACATTACACGATACCAATCATCTAAAGAATGTTTCATTTGCTCCCGTGTTTCTACATCTGCTCCCATACACCTGCATCTCCCTTTCTCAAACTTACAAAATTAGGATATTTATACAATTATCAAAATTGTATATTATCACCTCTTTTCTATGTATTGAAAAATAATTGTCAGAAAATTTGTAATTTAAATGAATTATACCAAATATTTCTATTTCAAAAACTTGAGAAACATTTTTCAGAAAATTTTATAAGCGAAATAAAAAAGCAAGCAATCAAAAAGTACGTCAATTATTTTATTCCACATAATAAAAAGAGCACTGAACAAACATCAGCACTCTTCCTCATCATCCTCGTTATTTATACAAAGTTGTTCCGCTATTTCTTGTACTCGTTCCATTGTTATTCCTTCTCTAAACTCCACTGCTAGAGGATGGTCTGTCGGTTCCAGTTCAATATAAGGACGAATACCGTCCGCTCTCGGATGAACCATCGTTTTTAAACTTACTGTTTCCAGCTCATATGGTAAATCCGTCGAAAGCCACCCAAACATTGGCTCTAACAGTTCTTGTTTATCCCAGCATTCATTTACCTTATCAAAATTTGCTTCACTTAATGAAACCCATACACCCCATATGAAATGTTCATCTGTACCAATGATAGGAATTTCAATACTCCCGCGCATAAAGAAGTGTTCTCCATCCATCACGCATAAATCATCATTCATTTCAAATCTATCTTCTCGCTCTTCAGGTTCAGCATCATAATAATAAAAAGGAGCTGCTGATCCATAGCTCGTTGGAATTTCTTCATGATATGTACCGCAGCACCCACAAGTATACCCATTAATTTTCGTCATTCTATTCCTCCATCAGTTTTACATTCATTTTAGCAAAATACTTATTAAGCGAAAACAAAAAAAAGCAAGCAGTTCCAGCGATCAGCTAAAACTACTTGCTCTCCTACTTATTCTCTCTATTGTTACTCTTTAATAAATTCCTTCGTGCTTCTTACTGTATCAATTGGACGAACTAATTTTTCGATTTCTTCACGTTTTGGTTCTAGGAATGGAGGTAATGATAATTTTTCGCCAAGTGTTTCGTATGGCTCATCTCCCATAAATCCTGGGCCATCTGTTGCAAATTCAAATAAAATTTGCGGTGCTACCCTTGCGTATAATGACTCGAAGAAGTGACGATCTACATATCCAGATGACGGAAGGCCAACGCTACCGATTCTCTCAATCCATTCTTCTAATACAGCACGATTTTCTACGCGGAATGCAGCATGGTGCACTGTACCAAATCCTTGTTGTGCTTCAGGAAGAACCGTATTATGTTCTACAATAACAGAAGCACCGTTTCCGCCTTCGTTTACTTCAAATAAATAGAATTCTCCTTCTTGCGCAATCTCTTTAAATAATAAAACTTTCTCTAACACTTCTTTAAAGAAACTAAAGTTTGCGATGCGGATAAATACAGGTCCTAAGCCAGTAATTGCATATTCTAATGGAACTGGACCGTTTTGCCACGGTGTGCCTGACTCTATCCCGTTATCTAATTCATCTGAGATTAATTGATAGTGTTGATCATCAAAGTCAACGAACGAAAGAGTTTTCTTACCAAATTGCTCTTTAATTCCTGTATGCTCCACTTCAAGACGGTCAAAACGTTTCACCCAATACGCTAATGCTTCATCAGTTGGAACGCGGAATGAAGTTTTTGAAATTTCATTTGTACCATGTACTCCTTTTGGAACACCTGGGAAGTCAAAGAACGTCATATCTGTTCCTGCACTACCTTTATCATCTGCAAAGAATAAATGGTACGTTTGAATATCATCTTGGTTTACTGTTTTTTTAACTAAACGCATTCCTAAAACGTGAGTGAAAAACTCATAGTTCTTTTCTGCACTACTTGTAATTGCTGTAACGTGGTGAATTCCTTTTAATTGGTTCATTTTATATTCCTCCAGTGGGTTTTTAAATTTATATTTTCTCTTCTATTATTTTTCTTCAATAGGTGCTAATTTCGCTTCAATTTCTGCTCGCTTTTCTTCTAAGAACGGCGGTAAATCAAGTTTTTCTCCTAAATGCTCTACATCCCCATCAACTGTAAATCCTGGTCCATCTGTCGCAATTTCAAATAGGATTCCGTTTGATTCGCGGAAGTATAAGCTTTTAAAGTAGAAACGGTCGATAATGCCTGAAGAATGGAAACCTTTTTGTATTACCTGTTCTTCCCAGTAAGCAAGCTCTGCATCGTTTTTTACACGAATTGCTAAATGGTGAATGCTACCACGGCCCGGCTTTTCAGTAGGACCATCTAAATATTTCACAACGATTTCTCCGAAGGCTTCTCCTTTAATAGATTGGAAAATCGCTTCTTCATCATTTCGGCTAACCTCTGTATAACCAAATATGTCTGTAAGTGTACTCGCCAGTTTATCAAGTCTACGCACCGTCATTTCCACAGAACCCATTCCTTGAATTTGATGCTGTGCAGGAACTTCTGATTTCTCCCACGTTTCCCAGTGCTCCACTTTTTCTCCGTTTGAAACGAGTAGCACGAGGCGAAGACCTTCCGCATCCTCAAATTGCAAAGCAGGACGATTTGCATATGTTGTTATTTCACTATGTTTTACATCAAATTTCTCAAATCGTTCTTTCCAGTAATATAAGCTTTCCTCTGAAGGAACGAGTAATCCGATTCGAGTAATTGCATTCGTACCACGGTACGTTTTTCCTACTAAAGGCATTTCAAAAAATGATAGTTCCGTGCCTGGACTTCCTGTTTTATCTCCATAAAATAAGTGATACATTGACGGATCATCTTGGTTTACCGTCATTTTCACACGGCGTAAACCAAGCACGTTTTTATAAAAATGGTTATTCTCACTTCCGTTTTTTGTAACCATTGAAATGTGATGATGCCCTTTAATTTCATACATTGATAATTCCTCCGTTTCATTTTACTAGTCAAGTGATACCTAAAAAATAATATGCTTCTTAGCTTTTCAATTTATTCTCATTATGTTTTTGTAAATTCATCTTAGTTTTTACTGAATAAGTTACTTCGTTTTTTTAATCGAAAGCAACTGAGTATATGTTTTTCATATGACTCAATCGCTTTCGTTACTATCACTTTACAACTCAAGTGATTAAAAAGCAAGTGATTTATCTCAAATTCGAGATATTTTTTTATTGCATAGCATTTTGAACTGGAGAATGATAAAGTGAAGGCTAATAATCAGTGGGGTTTTACTATCCATTAACGCGGGATAAAGTATTCATACGAAGAGTAGACAACTTCTCCCCTTTAAAAAGGTTTATTACATGTTGAAAAGGAATGTTATCTATAAAAGAAAGGAGTTAATTTATGAATAAAAATATATCATTACTGACCTTATCATTATTCCTATATCTATCCGCTTGTTCGACTGAGACAAACACTGGTAGTACATCTACTACTGAACAACCAAAAGTAAAAACGGCCTCAATACAACAAGAGGAAAATCGTAAACCAATTTTCTTTCAAGGAAAGGAAATAAAGAACATTGAGCTTATATCCACTAAGGTAAAAAATAAAAAAGTAGTTATAAATCTACAGTTTGATCAAATTATTAAATCCATGGAACATACAGGAATAGATAAGGATCGAGAAAGAGTTATTCCTCTTTTGCTAGATGATGAGGCCAAAGCAAATATTGATTATCAAATGAATGTAAATTACCAAGATGGTTCCAATGAAACATATTTAATTTGGCTAGAGGATAAAAAAGTTATAATTGCTCGTCAAGATAATGAAGAACAAAAAAATCTAGAACATTACATAATAAGGGATACAGATGCTCAACAAATATTACGTTTATTTAAGAACAATGTAGAATAACTTCCAATAACGAGAATTATGGTGCGACAAGAAGTCGCATTCCCACAGGGTAGCTTCTGCTACTAGATTAGATGCAAAGTCTATCTCCATCCGAAACTGCGGACTTGG